>JARRKS010000391.1:0-3912 GCA_037387865.1 Flavobacteriaceae bacterium | reverse complement strand
CGGCAGGAATCATATCTCGCAATGCATCGTACAATGGTTGCATGTATGGATCAAGTTTTTCTTTAAGATCGCCTGGAAGGAATCCCAAATTTTCTCCTGCTTCAACAGCTGGACGTGTTAAAATAATACGTCTAACCTCTTTATTTTTCAAGGCCTGAACAGCCAAGGCAACACCTGTGTAGGTTTTTCCTGTTCCAGCTGGACCAATAGCAAAAACCATATCATTTTTCCGCATGCTCTCAACCAGTTTACGCTGATTGACTGTTTGAGCTTTAATGATTTTTCCACTTACACCATGAACAATAACTTCTCCACCTTTATCAGATGTTTTGTAGTCATCACGAGTATTGCTTGTTAAAACACGTTCAATAGCATTCTCATCCAATTTGTTGTATTTGGCAAAATGCTCAAAAAGCATGTTTAATCTTTTGTCAAACTCTTCTAGTTGTTCTTCATCGCCATAGGCTTTAATTTTATTTCCTCTGGCAACTATTTTAAGCTTTGGGAAGTATTTTCTTAAAAGTTCAATATTGATATTGTGGGCTCCAAAAAATTCTTTTGGACTAATCTCTTCAAGTTCAATAATTATTTCATTCAAAAGCTACTCGATTTAATTAAATTTATCAGTTAAGTTTTATTAGTTTTGTGCTTGAACAAAGCTACATAATTTTACAAGAGAACGCTTAAAAAAATATCAACAATTATTATATGGCAATTATCACATTAACGACTGATTTTGGTGAAAAAGATCACTTTGCTGGTGCGATAAAAGGAGCTATTTATACAGAACTGCCAAATGTGACCATTGTTGATATCTCACACTCTATTTCGCCATTTAATATTCCTGAAGCTGCATATATTATTCAAAATGTATATCATAGTTTTCCAAAAGGAACCATACATATTGTAGGAATTGATTCTGAATTGAATGACGAGAACAAACACATAGCTGTTAAATTGGATGAACATTATTTTATTTGTGCAAATAATGGGATAATGAGTATGTTATGCAGCGAAATTGCTCCTGAAAAGATCGTAGAAATAAATATTCATGATAAAATACATACCAACTTCCCTGTTCTGGATGTATTTGTAAAAGTAGCTTGTCATATAGCCAGAGGCGGTACACTTGAGGTAATTGGAAAAAATATTGGCTCTATAAAGCCAATCAAGAATATTTCGCCTTATGTAAATGAAGAAAAAACACAAATTATAGGAAGTATCATTTACATTGATAACTATGGAAATGTTGTTACTAATATTAAAAAGAAGTTTTTTGAAACTATTCAGAAAGGAAGAGCTTTTGAAATTTCTGCTCGTAATTATAAATTCAAAAAAATTTATTCTAAATACAGTGACATTATAAATTTTGAAATTTCTGAAGACAAAAGAAATGATGAAGGTCGTGGACTAGTGGTTTTTAACTCATCAGGATATTTAGAAATTGCTGTTTATAAAAGTAATAGTGCTACAGTAGGAAGTGCCTCTACACTTATGGGATTAAATATTATGGATACTGTAACCGTTAACTTTTTAAAAGAATAAAAGATGTTAGTAAGAATTGTAAAACTGAATTGCATTAAAAAATATGTTGATTTTTTTCTTACTAGATTTAATCCTGCTAAATTAAGCTTATCGTAATGTTTGCTATTTTAAGAAAAGAAATAAATTCATTTTTTGCATCGTCTATTGGGTATTTGGTCATTGCCATTTTTTTAATACTCAACGGATTGTTATTGTGGGTTTTTAAAGGTGATTTCAATATTTTGGATTATGGCTTTGCAGATTTGTCCTCGTTCTTTTTATTAGCGCCGTGGGTTTTGATTTTTTTGATCGAAAATATTATGGAGCTTTTATATTAATTCTAATAGCGCTGATACCAACCCTTTTATATGTATATACCATTTACAAACTTGGTAATCCTGTTGGTAACCTTGATATAGGTAGTATTACTGGTTCTTATTTTGGACTATTATTTCTGATGGGTGCTTATACTGCAATTGGTGTGTTTTCATCAACACTTTCAGACAATCAAATAGTAGCTTTTATTATTGCTGTATTTATATGTTTCTTTTTCTATATAGGTTTTGAGGGCATTGCTGATTTTATTGCTAGTAATTTTGTAGAGCAATTAGGTATGAATTTCCATTACAAAAGTATGGGACGTGGTGTTATTGACTCACGTGATATTATTTACTTCTTAAGCGTTACATTGTTTTTTATATTTTTCACAGTAATCAAAATTCAAACCAAACCAATAAACAAAGTAGAGATTTTAACGCTTTTATTACTGCCACTAGGCTTGCTATTAATAAATGTCTTTTCAGATAAAATTGGAATGTACAAACGCTTTGATCTTACTGAAGATAATCGCTACACTCTAAACGACTCTTCTCTAAATGTAATCAGTGAAGTTAATTCTCCAATAATTGTAGATGTCTTTTTAGAAGGCGATGATTTTCCTTCAGAGTTTAGACGCTTACAAACCGAAACCAAGCAACTACTTGAAGAATTTGCAGCTTATAACAGACTGATTAAATTTAGTTTTATTAATCCACTAGAGGATGAATCTACTCGTGAACGCAACATACAACAATTAAGCCAACGTGGTCTGAAACCTATGCAATTAAGTGTTCAGGAAAATGGAAGATCAAGCCAAGAAGTTATCTTCCCTTGGGCATTGGCAAGCTATAACGACAAGACAGTTATCATACCTTTAGTGAAAAATAAAATAGGTGCAACACAACAGGAATTGGTAACAAACTCTGTACAAAATTTAGAATATGCTTTTGCAGATGGCTTTAGCAAACTACTATTTCCTAAAAGACGAAATATTGCTGTTTTAAAAGGAAATAACCAATTAGATGACAGGTATTTAGAAGACTTTATCTTAACCCTTTCTGAATATTATAATATTGCTCCTTTTACACTGGATAGTGTTACTATCAATCCACAAAAAACACTTCAACAATTAGACAATTATCATTTAATAATTTCTGCAAAACCTACTGAAGCATTTACTGAAAATGAAAAATATGTTTTAGATCAATATACAATGAATGGCGGTAAAAGTTTATGGTTGGTAGATGCTGTTTCCATAGACAAGGATAGTTTGTATAATGATTCTGGAAGTAATGTAGCTGTAACCAGAGATTTGAATTTAAATGATTTCTTTTTTAAATATGGTGTACGCATCAATCCTGTTATTGTAAGTTCCATCTATTCTGCTCCAATCACATTGGCTATTGGTGAAGGTAGCGAAGCACAATTTCAACCTGTACAATGGCCTTATTCGCCATTGGCACAAAGCACCAATAATCATCCAATTGTAAACAATGTTAATTTTGTAAAGTTTGATTTTACCAACCAAATAGATACACTGAAAAACAGTGTCAAAAAAACGATCCTATTAGAAAGTGCTCCAGAAAGTAAATTGGAAGGTACACCAATAGAAATTAGTTTAGACATAGTAACGCAAGAACCTGACCTTTCGCTTTTCAACAAAGGAAGTCAGCCGTTAGCGGTATTGTTAGAAGGAGAATTTACTTCGGTTTATAATAACCGAATTAAACCCTTTGAATTGCAAAACCAAAAAAATAAAAGTGTTCTGACGAAAATGATTGTCATTGCAGATGGAGACGTGATAAAGAATGAAGTTGGTAGAAACGGTGCTCAAGAGTTAGGTTTTGACAGATGGACTGGTGAGGTTTTTGGAAATAAAGAATTCTTATTAAATGCTGTGAATTACCTTTTGGATGACAACGGACTTATAAACATTAGAACCAAGAATGTTGAAGTGGCTTTTTTGGACCAGAAAAAAATAGTAAAACAAAAACTAACTTGGCAGTTGACTAATATCGTGCTACCTTTGATATTATTGGGCGGCTTTGGGCTAACTTTTAATTACATTCG
>JARRKS010000390.1:803-2896 GCA_037387865.1 Flavobacteriaceae bacterium | reverse complement strand
CAAGGCAATGCTGAATATATTGATAAATTGCTGCAAAATTTTAATCCCAGCGAAGTATTGGTGTCTAAACAAAGACGTCTGCAGTTTACTGAAACGTTTGGAGAAAGTTTTCATACATTTTATATGGAAGATTGGGTGTTTCAAACAGATTATGCCAATGAAACGCTCATAAAACATTTTGAAACCAATACGCTAAAAGGATTTGGTATTCAAGATTTATATGAAGGTATTATAGCTTCAGGTGCCATTTTGCATTATTTATCTGAAACGCAACATAACAAACTTAAACATATCACTTCCATTTCAAGAATAGCAGAAGATGAATATGTTTGGATGGATAAGTTTACCATTAGGAATTTAGAACTTTACAGTTCTACAAACAATAATGCCGTTACATTATTGAATGTTATTGATAAGACCATTTCACCTATGGGTGGAAGACTATTAAAGCGTTGGTTGGCTCTACCCTTAAAAAATGTTGAAAAAATAAAGCAACGTCATGAAGTGGTTGACTCTTTAATTAAGAACCCAACTATACTTCAAAAAATTCAGAGTCACATCAAGCACATTGGTGATTTAGAGCGCTTAATTTCTAAAGTGGCTACTGCAAAAGTGAATCCTCGTGAAGTGATTCAGCTCAAAAATTCTTTAGAGGCTATTGTGCCTATAAAAGCATTATCTGAAAACTGTGAAAATACGTCGCTTAAACAAATAGGAGATTCTTTAGAACATTGCGACAAGCTTCGCGGAAAAATAAAAGAAACCTTAAATGAAGACGCTCCAGTAAATGTTCTAAAAGGAAATACTATTGCTAATGGTTTTTCAACAGAGTTGGACGAATTAAGAAATTTGTCAAAATCTGGTAAAGATTATTTGGATAGTATGTTAGACCGTGAAAGTAAACGTACAGGAATTCCTTCACTAAAAATAGCATCCAACAATGTATTTGGGTATTATATAGAAGTTAGAAATACACATAAAGATAAAGTACCAGAAGAATGGATTAGGAAGCAAACGCTTGTAAGTGCTGAACGTTATATCACCGAAGAGCTTAAAGAATACGAAGCTAAAATACTTGGTGCAGAAGAACGTATTTTGGCAATAGAGCAGCAATTGTTTTCTGAACGTGTTGGTTGGATGAACAGGTTTATAAAACCTGTTCAGAAAAATGCGTTTTTAATTGGGCAATTGGATTGTTTATGTGGTTTTGCACAGTTGGCAAAAGACAATAATTATGTGTATCCAGAAATTAATAATTCGTATGAATTAAACATAAAAGAAGGTCGTCATCCAGTTATAGAAAAACAATTGCCATTAGGAGAGGCATACATTACTAATAACGTATTTCTTGATAGAGAAACGCAGCAAATCATTATGATTACTGGGCCCAATATGTCTGGTAAATCGGCCATTTTAAGACAAACAGCACTTATTGTATTATTAGCTCAAATAGGAAGTTTTGTCCCAGCCGAATCAGCAAATATAGGTTTAGTAGATAAAATCTTTACCCGAGTAGGAGCGAGTGATAATATCTCAATGGGAGAATCTACCTTTATGGTCGAGATGAATGAAACAGCTTCTATTCTAAACAACATTTCAGATAGAAGTTTAATTCTCCTTGATGAAATTGGTCGTGGTACAAGTACCTATGATGGTATTTCTATTGCTTGGTCCATTAGCGAATATTTACATGAGCATCCTTCAAAACCAAAAACGCTGTTTGCTACGCATTACCATGAGTTAAACGAAATGTCTGAAACTTTTGAACGCATTAAAAACTATAATGTGTCTGTAAAAGAACTGAAAGACAATGTATTGTTTTTAAGAAAATTGGTTGAAGGTGGCAGTGAACATAGTTTTGGAATTCATGTGGCAAAAATGGCAGGGATGCCTCAGCAAGTCATTAGGCGAGCCAATAAAATACTAAAGAAGTTAGAAAAATCGCATTCTAGTGAAGAATTAACAGACAAAGTAAAATCTTTAAAAGACGATTTGCAATTAAGTTTCTTCAATTTGGATGATCCGCTTTTAGAAGAAATTAAAGAAGAGATATTACACATTGATATTAATACGCTAACACCTGTAGAGGCCCT
>JARRKS010000390.1:0-675 GCA_037387865.1 Flavobacteriaceae bacterium | reverse complement strand
ATCACCTTGCCAAGGTGAGGGTCGCGGGTTCAAATCCCGTCTTTCGCTCTACACTGTTTTAAATATACCAAGTTGCTGAAGTGGTGGAATTGGTAGACACGTTGGACTTAAAATCCAATGGCCATTATGGCCGTGCGGGTTCAAGTCCCGCCTTCAGTACATAGAAAATCCGTAACTGTCTTTTAAACAAGATGTTGCGGATTTCTTGTTTTACAATATGACGACATCTTAATAACGAATTACAAATAACTATGTGTTTGTGATATTATTTTAATTGATGAATGTTTGAATACTTATCAAGACTATGCCCATATTTAAAACTCCTAACTTCTGTGATGACATTATGTTCTACATCATAAACAACCTCAATAAAGAACATGTGTATTGCATACGGGAAGTATTTGCTGATCCTGTTTTCAGATTTGAGTTGTTGACGAATCTTTCTAAAGAATTTTATCATTCTGGTAATATTTGGTCTTAATAAAGGCTAACGGTTTTGTGTAGAAGTAGTAACGACTTTATTTGAGTTAATATTCGGAAAGTAAATTACAAAATAAAAAAGAATAGCGACTTGAATTAAAATTCAAATCGCTATTACTTATACACGTTGTTGACAATAGTTAAATGGCACTTACCTGATTCCAAATGCCAGTTTCAGCAGTTTGTTTAGAGTAA
>JARRKS010000389.1:3384-5793 GCA_037387865.1 Flavobacteriaceae bacterium | reverse complement strand
GCAGGGTCAATCCAACCTCCTTGCTCCAAACAAACTACTTTTGCTCCTTTTCTTTTAAACACCAGGACAAAGCTGCACCAGCTGCACCTGCTCCAATGACCAATACATCTATATCTTCATTTTTCATGGCTTTTAAATTTTAGTATAAAGTGGTGATAAATTCTTAACACGGTTTAGTAAAGATTCATCAAATGGTTCCATTTTTGGGCCTATAGTTCCTGTTGGATACGGTTCGTAACCAATTAAATTATAGACAGTTTCATTGGTTTAGTAACTCTCATAAGTGAAGTCTATTAAAACCTTGAAAAGCTCTGGTTTATTATCTTCTAATTCCTTTAAAATAGCAATACGCTCTTCTTTACTGATTTTAGGAAAATTATAATCACTCAATTCATCCAATTGGGCAATTAACCCTTCAAACTAAGGCAATAAATCTGGTAGTTCTCCAATTATTTCCAAAATATAAGTTACGCCACTAACTACTAATGCCGAAGGCATTTTATCATTTGCAGGAATAACCTCATCCATTGCAAATTTTAAGGTCTCTTGTTGTGAATTGTCTAAAACAGAATCAGTCTTTGTTTTATTAGTAAAAGAAGTTGGGCAGAAATAACAGCTTTACTAAACCGTCTTCTAGACCAAGTTTGATTGGTTTTCATTAAATAAATTATTGGTTGTTAGCTCTTTAAATATATAGCGAATAATCAATAAAACCTAATTGAAATCTATTTAGGTTCAATAATTAAAAAAACAGCAGTACTATCACCAATATTAACAGCTTTGTGTACTGTAACACTATCTTTATAAAAATGATAACCGGCTGGAACATCAATTTCTTTTGTTCCGTTTTTGTCTATCATTCTAAATTTACTTCCTGTCAAGGTATAACCAAAGTGCGGTTGATGCCGATGTTTTTCGTGACCAACTCCTGGTGGAAATGTGCATTTTAAAACACGAACTTTATCATTATCTTCAAGTACTTTGCATACTTTTTTACCTTTCCATCCTGCTTGTAAAGGATCTGGTAAGTCTGATTTTACTTTACAAGAATGTATTAAAAATAGAGTAAAACATAAAACAAGGAATTGTTTATATACTTTCATAATTATTTATTTTTTTCTTCAATCCATTTACTCATAAATTTCGTGCTCTGCATGGTATGAAAGTGTAACATCATACCTGTAAAATTTTCTAATCGATGTTGTTGTAAATTGGTTTTTAGTTCTTCGATTGTTTTAATGAAATTAGGTTCTAAATATTTTTTATTGAATCGTTTATTAATAACATTAAAACCATTGGTCTGTTTTTCTTGCCAAATAGACCCATTTGCATATAAAACCGCAGCTTCTTTAACAAATGCTTCGGTTGAGTCTTCAACAAAGCCATTAGGTTTCAGATTACCAAACATGCCTTCTGCTCCAACAGAAGTCGTAACGCAAGGAGTACCATTTTTCATGGCATCTACAAGCTTTCCTTTAAGACCAGCCCCAAAACGCAATGGCGCCAAACATACACGTGCTTTCTCCATCACATGGTTTACATCTTCTGTAAATCCCTTAAGTAAGAAACCTTCCTTTTCACTATGTAATTGGTTCACTTTTTGCGTTACGTAAGAACCATAAATATGCAACTCTGCCTCTGGAATTTTTTTCTTTAATAATGGCCAAATAATTTCTTTTAATTGCAAAACTGAATTGTAATTAGGCTCATGCAAAAAATTACCAATGGTTATAAAATGCTGACGTTCTTCAAAAGTTGCAAGTTTTACAATCGCTTCATCAGAAACTTCATCTAACATAAATGGTAAATAATAAAGTAATTGTTTATTGACTTTAAATTCACTTTGTAGAATTTCCATTTCAGTTTCAGAAATAATAAGGCTTAAATCACTCCTATAAATACTAGCAATTTCGCGTTTTGAAAAATCGTTATACAAATAGGTTTTATCAAAAGTATTTCCATCTTTAAAAGCCTTATGCCTTCCTTTACGTAAACCATGTAAATCTTCGGTGTCCAAAATTCTCAAGGCATCTGGACAATGTTCTGCCACGCGCCAACCAAACTGTTCTTCCATTGTAAAACGATCATACAATACAATGGACGGTTTTAAAGATTTTATAAAATCATCAAAACTTGTATTGTTTAATTCAATATCAACACAATTAATACCTATTTCTGAAAGGTTAAAAGCATTATCACTTTTAGTACAAGGGGTTGCAAATGTTATTTCATATCCATAATTTTTAAACGAAGAAATTAATTGCATCATTCTAATTCCAGCGGCTGAAGATTTTGGTTCTGGCCAAACAAAGCCAATAATTAATATATGCTTATGCATTAGAAAGTTAGGTATTTTGATTTTGAGAATAAATAATTATTGTGGATTAGAATTCAAATTATATTTTAGTC
>JARRKS010000389.1:0-3319 GCA_037387865.1 Flavobacteriaceae bacterium | reverse complement strand
CTGTAGTAAGTTTGGCTTCAGAATGAGTCCAAGTATAAGAAGGCAATGGCATTTCTTTTTCCTCAACCATTTCTATTAATTCTTCAAATTTATGGTCTTTTCGCTTTAAGGAATTACCTTCCCAATTGGACATATTAAAATGTTTTTTTCCATCTTCAATATGTTCAGATATCCAATAGTTTACAGGTGTTATGTTAAAATACCAAGGATATCTCGTAAAGTCGCTGTGACAATCATAACAAGTTTCTTTTAAAATCAAATGAACGTTCTCTGGTGGATTTGTCTCTTCAATAAAAGCTGAAACGGATTCTATATCACCTTGATTCTTATCGGGTCCAAAGAATTGGATAACAATAAGAACCACGAATACTATCCACCCGAATTTTTTTATAATTCTCATTTATCTCTAATTTTAGAATTCTAAAAATAGTGAAATTATCTGATGACTGTAAGCGAATTATATGAAGAATTAAGCTACGTAAATGCTACTCGAGAAAATCGTTTAAAATATGCGAAAATGGTTTTAGACGATATGAGTTTATTTCCGAAGCTAATTGACATTCTATTAATGGTTGATGATAAAGTCTCTTGTAAAGCAGCTTGGGTTTTTGAATTTGTTTGTAACGAATACATTTATGGATTAATTCCATATTTAGATATTTTTACAAAAAACTTAAATCGTATTCATTTTGATTCTGCTGTAAGACCTGTTGCTAAAGTTTGTGAGATGTTGGCGAAGGAAAATGAATCGAAGCAGAATAATACAATCAAGAAAGTTTTATCACCTTCACATAAAGAACGTATTATTGAAGCTTGTTTTGATTGGATGATTCGTGAAGAAAAGGTTGCAGTAAAGGCTTATTCAATGACAACGCTTTTTCTTTTAGGTAAAGAATACGATTGGGTTCACCCAGAATTAAAACAAATTCTACAACTAGATTACGCTAATCAAAGTGCTGCATTTAAAGCTAGGGCCAGACATGTATTAAAGAGAATTAAAGACGCATAATTTTTTGCAACTCTTCATCTGGTATATTCAAAAGTTTACTTTTTACAAGTCTGGAAGTTAAAGTTTTCCAATTCCTGTTTGTTCTAAAAATAGAGCTTAATATAGTTCGCCCTCTGTAATATTCCTTATTATTCAGTAAGTTGATAGCATACCAATATTTCATTTCAATTTTATAATCAATTAAGTTTTGTGCTTTCAGAAAGCATTAGCCATAGCATCCCAAACTGTACTCTTAAGCATCATATTCGCTTGAACAGAAAAATTCTTACCTTGCTTATGACCAGCTTCATCAATACACAATTCTCCAGTATGTGTGGCTACTTCTCCTTTTGTGTTTAAAAAGGCTACTTGCCTGTACATTTCACCTTCATCCTTTTTAAGCAAAAGGTCCAATGCTGCTTGTGGAGACAAACCTTGTTTCATCAATGCTAATCCTTTTGGTCCATAACTTTGATTTACTAATGATTGCGTTGCTACTACACCAACACCAGCTTCGGCATAAGTAACAATACTGCCAACACTAAACCAGTGAGATTGTACTGCAACACCCATTTCTCCTGTAACAGAATCACGTGCAACAATAGAATATGTATGTACAAAAGGTTCAGAATTTATGTATGATTGGGCAACAATGTTTTGGATTGAAATGATTGTGATTAAAAGCGCAATTTTCTTCATTCTATATAATTTAACTACGAATATAAGTAATTTTAAAGTCTCTTTTCTTTCCTGAATTAATTATCTTTGCAACTTCAAAAAACAACACAATTTATGTCTTTGTCCTTACTAAATGCCATTTCGCCAATTGATGGACGATATAGAAATAAAGTAGAAAAGCTATCTAAATATTTTTCTGAAGAAGCTCTTATAAAGTATCGCGTTTTAGTAGAAATTGAATACTTTATTGCGCTTTGTGAAATTCCTTTACCTCAACTTAAAACTATTAATGGAAAAAGCTTTGATGATTTAAGAGCTATTTATAAAAAATTCACTTCAACTGATGCAAGTGCAATAAAGGATATTGAGAAGATTACAAACCACGATGTTAAAGCTGTTGAGTATTTTATTAAAGAAAAGTTTGACAATTTAAATTTATCTGAATATAAAGAGTTTATTCATTTTGGATTAACATCTCAAGACATTAATAATACAGCTATCCCTTTAAGTATTAAAGAGGCTATGAACGATGTTTATGTTCCTGAATACTTTAAACTACTGAAAAAATTAAAAGAACTTTCTAAAGAATGGACGAATATCCCAATGCTTGCGAGAACACATGGACAACCTGCATCTCCTACGCGATTGGGAAAAGAAATAGAAGTGTTTGTAGTAAGACTCGAAGAGCAATTTAACTTATTGAATGATATACCAAGTGCAGCAAAGTTTGGAGGTGCAACTGGTAATTTTAATGCTCATAAAGTTGCTTATCCAGATATTGACTGGAAAGCTTTTGGAAGCAAATTTGTTCAGGAAAAACTGGGTTTACAACATTCGTTTCCTACGACACAAATTGAACATTACGATCATTTGGCAGCACTTTTTGATACTTTAAAAAGAATTAACACAATTGTTTTAGATCTGGATAGAGATTTTTGGACCTATGTGTCTATGGATTATTTTAAACAAAAGATTAAAAAAGGTGAAGTTGGAAGTTCTGCCATGCCGCATAAAGTAAATCCGATAGATTTTGAAAACTCCGAAGGAAATATAGGAATAGCTAATGCTGTTTTTGAGCATTTATCTGCTAAACTTCCTGTTTCTAGATTACAACGTGACCTTACTGATAGTACTGTTTTAAGAAACGTTGGTGTACCATTTGGACACACGCTTATTGGCTTTGCTTCTACCCTAAAAGGTTTGAACAAACTGCTTTTAAACGAAAGTAAATTTGCCGAAGACCTTGAAAATAATTGGGCTGTTGTAGCAGAAGCAATTCAAACTATATTGAGGCGTGAAGCTTACAAAAACCCTTACGAAGCTTTAAAAGGATTGACTCGTACCAATGACAAAATCACACAGCAATCCATTTCAAATTTTATTGATACTTTAGAGGTTTCGAAAGAAATTAAGGACGAATTAAAAGCAATTACACCTAGTAACTATACTGGGATTTAATTTTTATGTTAAGTAACAAGCAATCATTATTTCTATGCGTATTTGTAGCTCTAGGGTTTTGCATAGCTGGAATTTTAGATATTCTGGATAATTTTATGATTGCTGCCATTTTAGTTTTAGCCTTCCTTGCTATAATTGTAAATATTGTACTCAAACAGAAAGATAATATTCTGAATGAGGATAAAGAACCTGAAT
>JARRKS010000388.1:0-2983 GCA_037387865.1 Flavobacteriaceae bacterium | reverse complement strand
ATTTACATTACCTTTTTTAAATTGTACCCATTGGTTGTTGTTTAAAAAGACACGTTTAATAAATGTATTGTGTTGCAAAATTTCGTCAGTAAAAGGCAGTAAAGGTCTAAAATTGGTTGGAATCTTTACAACACCTTCTTTAGATTTTATTTCCTTATATTTTTTGTTGGGTAATAATTTTCCAGCTTTATCTGTATATCCTAGAACTTGTAAAGACACAAAAAAACCGTCTTTTGGAATAAATAAATCATTTGATGATACATCAAGGTCAAATACATCACCATTTTTTTCTGTTGCTCTAAAAACAATATTGTCATAACTTAATACCTCTCCAGGAAATCCGTTGGCGTTTTTATAAAATTTAACCTTAAACAATGTTGAAAAAGGTTTTTTATCAGAATTTTTCCGATTACGCTTTTCCCAATCTCTAGATTCTAGAGTTATGGGGAAATGTATATTGGTAACTTTCTTTAAGCTATCATCATTATTAGGAAAGAACACGGCAATTTCAGATTCAATAGTTGGTAACCAACATTTATAATAATCGTCATCCAAATATGGTTTTATAGATTCCTCTTTATACTTTCTATCTAATTCTATGCTTATTAGAACTTCATCTAGCATATTGGTTTGGATTTCTAAAGAAATGTTTTTTGGCAAATTCAAAGTTGGAATAGCTAAATCTTTGTAACCTAAAGCCGAAATATAAAGAGAGTCAATATCTGGATACAATTTTTTGGTAAAGATGAATATACCTTCATCATCTGCAAAAATACCATTTCCGTTACCAAAAGAGATCGTTGCAAATGATATGGGTTTTTCCGTTTGAATTTCTAAAATCTGGGTTTGAGATGAAACTTTGCAAACAGTTACAATAATAACTATATAATGTAATAAATTTTTGATTGCTCTTTTAATTATTGTTTTTTAAAGATACAATTCTAGGTATAATTGATGGCATAAAAAAACTGCTTTCTGAAAAAAGCAGTTTTAATAATTGTTAGAATATAGGTTAGTTTAATTCTGATCTAATTTTTTAGTTAAGTTAAATCCAACAAATAAACCAGCACCAGCAGTTAAGAAAATAGTAGCTGGGTATATACCTTCTCCTAAAGTTGTGTATTCATCCAATAATAAGGCTATAAAAGTACCTACTCCAATACCCATTAATAATAAAGCTAAATTTAAGATTAGAACTTTCCATATTGGAGCAGCTTTCTGGCTTCTGCCTCTCATGAAAATGCTTGCATCTGCACCTTTTTCTATAAGTGCTAAACGTTCTTTGTTACGAGTAGACAGGTATAAATAAAATACTCCAAATATTGCGGCAAACATGACCGGTACTATAATTAATTCTGAATGCATAATTGTTTGTTTTTAATTGATTAATTTTAAATGGTTCATAGCTTATGACGATTGTTTTTTAATTATGGTTACAACTTTTTCAAAATATTTTCTATTTACTTGTGTAACCCTAGATGATACTTTGTCGTCAAATAGCAAAATGACCACTACCAACGAGCAACTTTTAATCAATCAAATTATTAATGGTGATGCCAAATCGTTTTCTGTTTTGGTAAATCGTTATAAGGATTTGGTGTTTAGTTTAACATTGAGAATGCTTAAGAATAGGGAAGAAGCTGAAGAAATTTCACAAGATGTATTTATTAAAATATTTAAATCGTTGCATAAATTTAAAGGAGACTCTAAACTATCAACATGGGTTTATAAAATTACTTACAATAGTTGTTTAGATAAATTAAAACAATACAAAAAAGAATATGTAAAGGTTCCTATTGATGAGTTTACAGAGAATAAAGTACAAGTTTTGGATAATGCATTGGAGAATATGATCTTTGAAAATCGTAAACAAATGATTCAAAATTGTATAAATAAGTTGCCTGGTGATGACGGGTTTTTATTAACCTTATATTATTTTGAAGAACTTTCACTTGATGAAATCTCAAAGATTGTTGGCTTAACTTCAAATAATGTAAAAGTTAAGCTCTTTAGAAGCAGAAAAAAATTGGCTTCAATTTTAAGATTAGAATTAGAACCTGAAATAATTAGTAATAAGAGGTTTCTTTAGAAACACCTTCAGAAAATTTTGAAGCTAACGTAATGGCTAATATTAATAAACTTTCTGTTAGAAACGCCTTAACTTATAAACCATTAATCTCTAAATCTACATGGATTTTGCTAGCTTTTTGTTTTATGACCTTAATGGGGTATTTAATATTTGGCGTAACTTGGCAAGATTCAGAATCTGTGATAACAATAAATTTTGATCTTTTATTCAATAATAATTTTACTCAATCATTTGGTAATCTAAAATTTTCTAACATATTTACTTATGCAATACTGTCTTTAGCTTTTATGCTCTTAATTCAAATAACATTTCTTAAAAATTATTTTGATAAAAGATTGACATTATAGGTTAAACTCTTGTAAATTCAGTTATAATCTTCTTATGCTTTGGGAACTTAAATATTAACTCATTTCTATCGGCAAGTGTAAAATCCTTAAAATCAAATCCTGGGGAAACTGTACAGCCTACTAAAGAATAACTGTTTTTATTGATGACATTTGCGGCAAACCAATAACCTCCTGGAACAACAAATTGAAGTTTTTCTCCATGTTTTAAATCTTTACCAACTATTACATTAGAATACTCACCAGTTTCAGAAATCATGTGGACTTTAACAGGTGAACCATCATAAAAATGCCATATTTCATCTTGATTAATTTTATGAAACGCTGAAAATGCATTAGAAGTCAACAAAAAATAAATGCTCGGTGCATAGTTTCTATGCCCTATATATCTGGAATCTAAAGATTCATTACCAACTTTTCCATTACTTCTGTAAACTTCTTTAAAATAACCACCTTCGGGATGTGGTTGAAGATTTAATTCTTTGATTAAAAATTCAGTAGTATTCATATATCATTATTTCAAATAAGCCATGAGTTTAATCCGTTTTCG
>JARRKS010000387.1:0-3359 GCA_037387865.1 Flavobacteriaceae bacterium | reverse complement strand
TACAAAAAAGGAATTGACACCAATAAGCCTTACATTATTGAACCCATTGAAAAAGATACCTTGTTTTAGATTTTAGCCAATCCAAATCAATACTATAAGCAAAAGTCTTTTATACAAAGTGCAGATTTTATATTATGCTTCAGGCTTATTTTATAAATTTGCTCGCTTAATAGTAAGACAATGATCCATAAAGTTTCTTTTAAGGCTTTCCTTTTTTCATTATTAATAAGTTGCTCATCGTTTTCACAGGATATATCAAAACAACAAGAATTAGATTCGGTAATCATCAGATCAAGTAGAATTGATTTACCATTCAAAGAAAATTCAAGAACCATAACCGTTATTACGTCAGAAGACATTAAACAAAGCACTGCAACCAATGTTGCAGATTTATTACAACAAATTGCCGGTGTTGATATAAGAAAGCGTGGTGTAAATGGTATGCAAGCTGATTTATACATTCGCGGAGGAAGTTTTGACCAAACACTTTTACTTATAGATGGTATCAAGGTTGAAGACCCACAAACTGGTCATCATACCATGAATATGGCTCTGCCAATTGAAGTTATTGAACGTATAGAAATCATAAAAGGACCTGCTGCTCGTGTATTTGGACAAAATGCATTTACTGGTGCTGTGAATATTGTTACAAAAAACGATGCTAAAAACGTTAATGAAATTGGGTTTCAGGTTGGTTCTTATAATCAGCAAAACTTTAATGGTACATTAGGAAAAGATTTTAAAAATAGTTCACATATTGTGCATACATCAGTTAATTCTTCTGATGGGTACAGATATAATACAGATTTTGAAAATCAGAATTATTTCTTGAAAAGCATCTTCAACAAAAACAAATTACCAATAAGTGTTTTGGGATATTTTACCGAGCGTAAGTTTGGTGCCAACGGATTTTATGCTTCGCCTGCTGCCATTAACCAATATGAAGAGACACAAAGTAGTTTGGTTGGTATTTCATCTATTTATAAAAATAAAAACCTAACCTTAAAACCACGATTATATTGGAAGCGTAATCAAGATATGTATCTGTTTGTACGTAATAATCCTGATATTTACAGGAATTTACATATTTCCAATAAAATTGGCGCTGAAGTTAATGCGTCTTTGATTTCCAAAGCGGGTATTACAGGTTTTGGTGTAGATATTGCTAAAGTATATTTATCGAGTAACAACCTTGGTGACAGAGACCGTGATATGGTCACCGTATTTTTAGAGCATCCGAAGAGGCCATTACAGAGGAAATCGGACTTAAATTTTTCAAAAATAACTTCAACGGAAATGTTGCCATATTCAATAGAAATTCTAGTAATCTTATTGATTATGTGAAAGAAAACGAAGAAGATTTGTGGCAAGCTACCAATATTCAAGATGTAAATTCTTTCGGCTTTGAAGTTAACACAAATTATGGGTTTACAATGTCTGGCTTTAAACAACATTTGAATATTGGGTATAGCTATTTAGATGAAAACTTAACAGATGTAAAAGCTAACTTCTCGAGGTATTCAATCAATTCGTTAAAACATCATTTTACAACAACATACCATTCGCAATTTTTAAAGAATATCTCTCAAGACATTACTTACAAATATGCAAAACGTACTACAGGTGAAAGTTATGGTATCGTTGATGTTAAGGCCACTTTAGCTATTGAATCTTTTAAGATTTCTGTTATTGGTAACAACATTTTTAATACAGAATACACAGAAACCAATTTAGTACCCATGCCCAAAGGGAATATGCTTTTAGACATAAAATACGTCTTTTAAGCTTCATATTTCATCTATGTAAGTTAACAATAGAGCAAAATTTCATAACAATTTCATAAATTTAGCATCTTATAAAAACAGACGATATTGAAATTAAACCTACAGGAGATACCTCGAGTTAAAACCATAACCAAAGAGGATTTCATTAAGTATTATTTCAAACCGCAAAAACCTGTGGTTATTGAGTGTTTTATTGAAGATTGGCCTGCCTATTCTAAATGGAATTTGGACTACATGAAAGACATCGCTGGCGATAAAATTGTTCCTCTTTATGATGATAGACCTGTTAATTATAAAGATGGATTCAATGAGCCTCATGCTAAAATGAAAATGAGTGATTATGTAGATCTACTTAAAAAAGAACCAACAAGATATCGCATTTTTCTTTGGAACATTTTAAAAGAAGTGCCTCAACTTCAACAAGATTTCACTTTCCCAGATTTTGGCTTAAAACTTATGAAAGGTTTGCCTATGCTATTTTTTGGTGGTGAAAATTCTTATACTTTTATGCACTATGATATTGATCTAGCCAATATTTTTCATTTTCATTTTCATGGAAAAAAACAGGTTGTCTTGTTCGATCAAGATCAGAATGACTACTTATATAGAATTCCATATTCTTTAATAACGCGAGAAGACATAGATTTTTCAAATCCAGATTTTAACAAATGGCCTGCCTTGCAAAAAGCAAAAGGCTACATTACCGAGCTAAACCATGGCGAAACGTTATATATGCCTGAAGGCTTTTGGCATTATATGCGATATCTAACCCCGGGAATTTCAATGAGTTTAAGAGCCATAGCCAGAAAACCAAAAAACCTAGGTCGTGCTATTTATAATATTTTTATTATGAGACACTTTGATAACTTAATGCGAAGCTTAAAAGGTCAAAAATGGATTGATTGGAAAAATAAACAAGCCATTATTAAGACACATAAAAAATCAATACTAATGAAATAAAAAACACATAAATGACATTTATCATGTTTTTATTTCAATTTTATGCTTTATTTTGAAACTCATATTATTGGTATGGTATGATGGTTATAAAACAGACAAGGATATAATAAAAAGAATATTATATCCTTGTCTTATTTTTAAAGATTAATAGCAAATTAAAAAGCTATTCTGTAGAGAATAGCTTTTTTTGTGATTTAATTAATCCAAAATAAAATTAGGAAACTAGTTCATTTACCTTATCATAAACCAAAAATGGCTCCCAACCTCTGTACAAAAGATAATCTACAAGTTTCTTTTTTCGTTTGTACTTATTTGGCTCTTTAAGCTGATTCATTCGTTTTTCGACAAGTGCTTCAAAAATGTCGTTGTATTCCAGTGGGTTGATCTCTGCAAGCGCAGCATTTATATTATTTTTGGATATATCTCTTTTCTTTAGTTCTAAAGTGAGGCGATTTTTACCCCAATATTTTTGCCTTAACTTTCCGCGTACATATGCTTTAGAAAAACGTTCTTCGTTAAGATAGTTATGCTCAATAAGATGACCCATAATTTGGTCTATCACTTCAGGTATCATACGCATACCTTGTAGCTTTCGTCTAACCTCTTGATGACAAC
>JARRKS010000386.1:0-3003 GCA_037387865.1 Flavobacteriaceae bacterium | reverse complement strand
AATTAATAATGCCATTTTATGTCCTGTTGGTATTTTCTGGAAAGATCATTTTGATGTCACTAATGAGTTTGATTATTATAGTTCGGATGGCTTTCACCCTTCATTATTAGGAAGTCAAACTGCAGCGAATGTTATTGTAGACACGCTATTCTAATAAGCTATATAATATCCAAAAACATTAAACATTCAAAACACTTCTGAACGAAGTGTTTTTTGTTTAAAACAGCTTGTTTTATGTAACAAATGTTACATAGCGTACTGACAAAAGTCATGTTTATTAGGGTATGTAAATTCTAATTTTACACTATGAAACAACAATAACATTTTTTTGTCAGAAATCACATAAAACTATTTATAAATGACTTCAAATAATGTTATGAAACTTTAAAACCATGAAAAAATATTTTTTAGTATTTAGCATTTTATTTTCGATTACTCTTATTGCACAAAGTGGTCACGTTTTACAAGGTGTAGGATCAGTAAATATGTCAATGGGTGGTGCTTCAACAGGACAGCCATTAGATATTTCTGGTGCTTTACAATGGAATCCTGCATCCATTTCTGCATTCGATGATACAGTATTAAGTTTTGATATTGGACTATTCTTTTCTTCTCCTGCAGTTTATTCTACCGTTCCAGAATTCGACAATATGGGACAGCCAACAGGGAATTTCTTTTCAGGAAAAACAAAAGATGATAGAGGAACATCTCCAATGCCAGCATTAGCTGTAGTTTGGAGTAAAGAAAATAGCAAACACACTTTTGGTGCTTCAGCATTTGGTATAAGTGGTTTTGGTGTTACTTTCCCAGAAAGTATGACAAACCCTATTACCATGCCTCAAAGTATGGGAGGTTTTGGAAGAATAGAATCAGATTACAACCTAATTTCGACTATGCCACATTAGAGTTAATGCCAAATCCTACTGCTAACCCTAATATGGCTGGTTATCCATCAACAGATAAAGCTTCTGCTACTGGTTTTGGAGCACAATTTGGGATGTTCTATGATTCTCACAAAGGCTTCAAAGCTGGTGCTTCCTATAAAACAACACAAGCATTTAGTGATTTTGAATTTGACAACACATATTTAGATGATTCTAAAGGAGCAAATGAATTTAACATGGACTACCCTGCAATTTTTTCAGTAGGTGTAGGCTTTTCAAAAGCTAATTTCGACATAGCATTAGATTACAGATATGTTGATTATGAAAATACAGATGGATTTTCAACTGTAGGATGGACCCAAACAGCTTCAGTAAAAGGGTTTGGTTGGGAAAGTATCTCAATAATATCAGCTGGTGTACAATATAAAGGCATTAATAAACTTCCTGTCCGATTAGGATATACTTACAATACAAATCCTATCAGTTCAGATGTTGCATTTTTTAATGTACCTGCAACAGCAGTTAATCAAAATGCTTTTCAATTTGGACTTACTTACCAAATAAAAGATAATTTTAATTTAAATGCCATGTATCATCATGGTGCTAGTGAAGGTAAAACATCTGGATCATTACTTAACCCGATGTTTGCACAAACCTTCCCACCTTATGGAGCAATTCCACAAAGTGATGTCTCTTACGATATGACTACAGATTTAATTATGGTAGGATTCAATTACACATTTAAGAGTAAACAAAAAGAAATTATAGATAACTAAAATTAATAAAATGAAAGAGCTACTTATATTAGGAGCTGGAACATCTGGAACAATGATGGCCAATCATTTACGAAGTGCTTTGCCAAAAAAAGAGTGGAGCATAACAATCGTAGATCAAGAAAAAACACATTATTATCAGCCAGGCTTTTTATTTCTTCCTTTTGACCTTTATAAAACAAAAGATGTTAAAAAGAAAATTGATAAGTTTATTCCTAAAGGCGTAAATCTTATTCAGGAGAAAATTGCTCGGGTTGATAAAGATAATGATACGGTAATTCTAAAAAACAATGAATTACTTAAATACGATATCTTAATTATTGCAACTGGAACTAATATAGCTCCCCAAGAAATTGAAGGAATGCTTGGTGAGCACTGGCATAAATCAGTTTTTGATTTTTACACTTTTGAAGGTGCAAAAAATTTACGTAACAAATTAAGAACCTGGGAAGGCGGCAAACTTGTTGTTCATATTTCTGAAATGCCAATTAAATGTCCCGTTGCTCCATTAGAATTTGCTTTTTTGGCAGACTCCTATTTTATCAATAAAGGTATGCGAGATAAAGTTGATATTACTTTTGTAACACCAATGTCTGGTGCATTTACAAAACCAAAGGCAACAGAAGCTCTTCAATATTTATTAGATCAAAAAAACATTAAAGTAATTCCCGATTTTAATATTGAGCATGTTGATGGTGAAAACAAAAAAATAGTAGACTATGCCGAGCAAGAAATAGAATATGATCTTTTAGTAACAGTACCCACAAATATGGGTGATGAAATGATTGAACGCTCTGATTTTGGAGACGAACTAAATTATGTTCCAACAGATAAAGCTACCCTCCAAACAAAAGTAAAAGATAACATCTTTGCTATTGGAGATGCTACCAATATTCCTGCATCTAAAGCTGGTTCTGTTGCTCATTTTGAAGCAGAAATTTTAACAGAAAACATTAAACGCTATATAGAAGGTAAAGAGCTTAAAAAAGAGTTTGATGGTCATGCTAACTGTTTTATTGAAACTGGACATGGCAAAGCTTTACTTATAGATTTTAATTACACACAAGAACCTGTAAAATGAACATTCCATTTTGCTGGCGTTGTACCATTAAGTCTTATAAAATAATCACACATGAACCACATGGGAAAATTAGCTTTTAGATGGATATACTGGAACATGTTAATAAAAGGAAAACATATTCCTTTTGTATCTGCTACAATGGATACAGCTGGAAAACAAATAGAAGAAACAAAAGGAATATGTTTTCCTTTTATTAACATGTTCCAGTATATCCATCTAAAAGCTAATTTTCCCATGTGGTTCATGTGTGTTTCTTTTAAAAGAC
>JARRKS010000385.1:0-3944 GCA_037387865.1 Flavobacteriaceae bacterium | reverse complement strand
GTATTAACCGTTCATATTAAAAAAGAAAATAAAAAGTGCTTAAAAGATTAAGACTATTTTACTTGCTTCAACTATGATGATAAGGCTCATTTCTTAAAATAGTAAAGCCTCTGTACAACTGTTCAATAAAGAACAAGCGAATCATTTGATGTGAAAATGTCATTTTAGACAATGACAGCTTACCGTTACATTTTTTATAAACGTCTTCAGAAAATCCGTATGGACCACCTATCACAAAAACCAATTGTTTGATTCCAGAATTCATATGTTTTTGTAAGTATTCAGAAAATGAAATAGAATTCATTTGTTTCCCATTTTCGTCCAGTAAAATTAAAACATCTGTAGATTTTAATTTAGATATTATTAAGTCTCCTTCCTTTTGTTTTTGTCGTTCTTCGCTTAAATTTTTGGTGTTTTTTAAATCAGGAATTATTTCAAATTCAAATTTTACATAAAAACCAAGTCTTTTTATGTACTCATCTATTAAAGATTGTAACTCTTTACTGTCTGTTTTACCAATTGTAAGAAGTTTAATAATCATAGTTCAAATTTACATTTTTATTAGTATTTGAAGTTTTAATTAGAGTAATTTCATTTCCAATTGTTATTTTTACATTAAATATTTTCCCAATGATTAGTAAAGCGCAATTTGATAAAGAAATAGAATTAATTATCAGTAATGCAATTCGTGAGGATGTTGGTGAAGGAGACCATACATCATTGGCTTGCATTCCAGAAACTGCAAAAGGTAGAGCAAAATTATTAGTAAAAGATAAGGGTATAATTGCAGGTGTTGAATTTGCAAAACAAGTATTTAAGCATGTTGATAAAAACTTAAATATTCGAATTTTAATTGAAGACGGAACTAGGGTAAAGTTTGGAGATATCGTGTTTTATGTTGATGGATCTTCACAATCTAAAGCAGAAAGATTGGTTTTAAATGCCATGCAGCGCATGAGCGCAATAGCTACCAAAACAAGAGGCTTTGTTGATTTACTTGGAGGAACCAGAACTAAAGTTTTAGATACAAGAAAGACAACGCCTGGAATAAGAGCATTAGAGAAATGGGCAGTTAAAATTGGAGGTGGAGAAAACCATAGGTTTGCCCTTTATGACATGATAATGATAAAAGACAACCATATAGATTTTGCGGGAGGTATAACCAGAGCAATAGAATTTACTAAACAATATTTAAGAGAAAAGGATAAAGATTTAAGAATTATTGTAGAAGCAAGAAATCTGGATGAAGTTGAAGAAATACTAAAAAATAAAGGGGTTTATAGGATTTTGTTAGATAATTTTAATTATAAGGATACTCAAAAAGCTGTTGCTTTAATTGACAATAAATGTTTAACAGAATCTTCTGGAAATATAGACGAAGTTACTATAAGACATTATGCAGAATGTGGTGTAAATTATATTTCTAGTGGTGCATTAACGCATTCTGTTTATAATATGGACTTAAGCTTGAAAGCTGTTTAAAAATGACCAAGCATATTGAAGATAGATTAGAAAAAATTCCAATTATAAATCTGGTTGTAAGTCTTTTAAAAAAGTTGAAACTTCCAGGGCTTGAAGGACTATCTCTTTATGATTTATTAGAAATTTACACCATCGGTATTGTAAAAGGCGCATTAACCACTAGGGCAAGTGCTATAGCATTTAATTTTTTTATAGCTATTTTTCCATTTTTGCTATTCTTACTTATTGTAATACCTTATGTTCCTATTGAAGGTTTTAAAATGGAATTTTTAAAATTTCTGGAATCATCATTACCACCAAGCACTTCAGATTTTTTCTTTCAGAATATTTTTGAAAACATTGAGAGTACTGAACGAGCAGGTTTGTTATCATCAGTTTTCTTGTTGTCAATGATTTTAATGGCTAATGGCGTAAATGCTGTGTTTTCAGGTTTTGAAAACTCATATCATGAGCAAATAACAAGAAACGTGATTAAGCAGTATTTATACGCCTTTGGTGTTGCTATAATTCTTGCGTTTTTGTTAATTATTACTATTGCAATATTAGGCTATTTTCAAATTTATGTTGTTCAAGAACTTTTTGATGTATTAGAAAAAAGCGGCTATGTAGAGCAGTCACAAAATGTATTTTGGTACGGTTTAGCACAGTATGGTTTTTTTATTGTCATGTTGTATTTGGCAACAGCAACACTTTATTATTTTGGAACTAAAGAAGGCAAACACTCTAAATTCTTTTCAGTTGGTGCCTTGTTCACAACTTTGCTTATTATTTTAACCTCTTATTTGTTTGGTATATACATTAATAATTTTGCACAATATAACGAACTTTATGGGTCTATTGGAGCTCTTTTGATTCTGTTGTTTTATCTTTGGTTAAACTCAAATATTTTACTGCTTGGGTTTGAGTTGAACGTATCTTTAAACAGGCTTCGAAATCGAAAAAAATAAATGAACTACTTTGTAGATGTCATAATTCCTATTCCACTAGAGAAGCTTTTCACATATAGTATTACTCCAGCAGAGGCTTCGGTTTTAAAACCTGGAATTCGCGTTGCTGTACCTTTTGGAAAATCTAAAATTTACACAGGAATTATTCATCATATTCATAACAATACACCTTTGGCTTATGAAGCCAAAGACATTTATCAGATTTTAGACCAAGACCCAATTGTAAACTTAACACAATTAAAGCATTGGGATTGGATTTCAAATTACTATATGTGCACTCTTGGAGATGTGATGCGCGCTGCCTTACCAAGCCTATTTATTCTAGAAAGTGAAACCATTATCAAAAGAAATAAAAATCAAGATATTAATGATGAAGATTTAAAAGATGATGAATTTTTAATCTTTGAAGCATTACACAATCAGTCATCTTTAAAAATACATGATGTAATAAGCATTTTAGAAAAAAAGAGTGTCTTGCCAGTAATACAAAGCTTAATTGATAAAAATATAATTAAAGTTGAAGAAGAGATTTTTGAAAAATACAAACCAAAGTTGGTAAGGTATATCAAATTACATTCTAATTGCTTTATTCACTTAATAATGCTCCTAAACAGCATCAAGTTATTTTAACATTGTTTTCTATTTCGGTGCAAACTAAAAAGCCAATCAAAGTATCAGAATTAATGAAACAAAGTGATGCGTCTTCATCAATAGTAAAAGCATTAATAGATAAAGGTATTTTAGAAGAATTTTATATACAAACTGATAGGGTACAATATTCTGGTACTGAAATCGAGAATTCAAAAACGCTAAATAATTTTCAAACTAAAGCTTTAGATCAAATAAATCAAACATTTGAAAAACAAGATATTACATTATTACATGGAATAACATCATCAGGTAAAACAGAAATTTATGTAAAGCTCATTGAGGAAGTTTTAAAACTAGATAAACAAGTGTTGTATTTGTTGCCAGAAATTGCGTTAACCACACAATTAGTAAATCGTTTACAAAATTATTTTGGTAATAAAGTTGCTATTTTTCACTCAAAATATTCGTCGCATGAACGTGTTGAGGTATGGAATAATGTTTTGCATAATTCAGATAAAGCGCGAATTGTTCTAGGCGCTCGCTCCTCTGTGTTTTTACCATTTAATAATTTAGGGCTAATTATAGTTGATGAAGAGCATGAACAGTCTTATAAACAGTTTGATCCTGCTCCAAGATATCATGCTAGAGATACAGCTATTGTGCTTGCAAAGCTCCATGAAGCAAAGGTCTTATTAGGTTCTGCTACACCAAGTTTAGAAAGTTATTACAACGCAAAACAAAATAAATATGGTTTTGTAGAAATTACAAAGCGTTTTAATGACATCTTACTTCCAGAAATGGAATTAGTAGATATAAAAGATAAGCGTAAACGTAAACTAATGCAAGGTCATTTTAGCGACAGACTCATTGAAGAAATGATGGATGCGTTAAAAGAAGGTAATCAAGTTATCTTGTTTCAAAATA
>JARRKS010000384.1:3427-5503 GCA_037387865.1 Flavobacteriaceae bacterium | reverse complement strand
TTCTGTTATAATATTGCATCTAAATGCTACATCGTTTTTTTCTAATTTTATTCCTCTTGCTGCTGCTTCAAACGGTCCTCTTCCGGTGTAGACTTGTTTTGGGTCGTATCCTAAAACTGAAAGAATAGCGACATCTGATCCAGGGGTTAATCCTTTGGGTATTGTTCTTAATAATCCGCTTTTTCCAAGTCTTGCTATTTTGTCCATGCTCGGAGTATTTGCAGCTTGTAAAGGAGTGAGATTATTTAATTTAGGAATTGGATAGTCTGCCATTCCGTCTCCGATTATTAGTATGTATTTCATTAATTATCTCACTCCATTAATTTTTTATCTATACTTGATTAGAGTACATTAATTAAAGCATTAGTTTTTCTATTTAGGCAAGTTTGTTTGTTATTTTAAGAAATTTTAGTTATTTTTATTAGAAATAATTTAAAAGAGACTAATTATTTCTATCTAATCTTACTGTATTTAAGGTGTAGGCTTATATCTAATCAAGCAGCGATAGGAAAAGTAAAGGCGATTTTGTTACTTGATATTATAATATTATCTGTAGCTACTGGATCGTATGTTTATTTAGAAGCTACAGGTCAATTAGATCTTCAATTAAAACCTGCGGAATATTTCTTTACTGATCTTAGGATTGATCCTGTTGAGGCAGATGTTGGTGAGCCGATTTCAATTACGGCTAATGTTACTAATATTGGAGATTTAGTTAGTAATTATACTGTAAGTTTGTTTGTTAATGATTTTATTGTTGAAAATCAGACTATTAGATTGGCTAGTGGAGTATCTACTGTTGTTGAATTTGTTCATAATGAAATGGGAGAAGGTAATTTTACGGTTAAATTGGGTAATCTTACAGATACCTTTAATGTTAAAGCTCTCTTTCCTGAAACAAGTCTTATCCAATTGTCTGGTTTAACAATTAACCCTTATGAGATTAATCTTGGAGAATCAACTATTGTAAAATTGAATGCGAGAAATACTGGTTCTGATAATGAGACTTTACCTATTAGGTTATTTATTGATGGTTTGCTTACTGATACGAAAATTTTACAAATGAATAGAGGTGAGTCTACTCCAGTTGAGTTTATTGTAAATGGAACAGAGTTGGGTATTCATAAAGTTAAAGTTAACAATTTGTTTGGAGGTTTTAATGTTGTTCCTGTTGGTATGCACACACTTACAATTCTTACATATCCTAAACCAGATGAAGGTGGCACTGATCTTACAATAAATGGTGAAGCATTGAGAACTCCCTACTCTGAAATTTTGCCTGAGGGAAAATATACTATTTCTGTTCCTGCTGCTGATCCTACTGGTGAACACGCTTTCTTATTTTGGCAAGATGGTCCTTCTACTCCTACTAGAACCGTTACTCTGAATAAGAGACTAACTTTAACAGCAGAATATGAGAGAGGTGTTTCTTGTCCTTCTTTGAGTGTGTGGAATGGTTCAGAGTATATCTATGTTGCTGATGTTAGCAATCATGGCTGGCTTGGTTATATGAAATATATGACTGATGATCCTAATTGGCCAATTTTATATTGGAGAAATAATGCTTGGGATTATATTCCTATCGAAGGGCATCAACTAGTTGATAGGAGTGGATATTATGAGATGCTTTTAACTCAGAAATGGAATGAGATTTCCTATTTGGATTCTGCATATTTGGTTGCTGTTGATCATCCCTCAGATGTTGATGTATATTCAACTATGGTTGAGGAGTACCTTGATCCTGAATATATGGGAAAAATCTATACTGTCTCCAAGAATCCTCTTCAACCTGTTTCTGCTTTCAACGAAAAAGGAGATGATATGTTATCTCAAATATTGAATGTTGACGATGTTTTCACAGATGGAATTAATGGATTAAATAGTGAATCTTGGGAAGATATTTCATGGAATAGCTTGACTTTAGATTTAGGTGATTTATCTTCATATGAGAATATAAAATTGATAGTGAGGGGTATTGTTGATTGGGGAACTGCTGAAGAATATACTATCTGGTTGGAAAAGTTTTTTGCACAACCTGTTCCTAATGGAACTCAAATAACTCCAGCTCCATATATG
>JARRKS010000384.1:0-3399 GCA_037387865.1 Flavobacteriaceae bacterium | reverse complement strand
TTAAAGATTCAAAGGGTAACTGGATTCGTGTTCCAGATAGTAGACAATTTCCTATTCCGCCAGATAGTGTTCCAAGAACATTTATTGTTGATCTGACAGATCTATTTCTAACTAATGATTATTCCCTTCGAATAAACAATTTTTGGAACGTAACATTTGATTATATTGGAGTAGATGTTTCTTCTCAAGAAGAGATCTCTATTCACACTATATATCCGTATGCCAATTTCTATCAGGTATTTGAAACAAATTCCGCTTCTTCAGGAAATTTCACTCGTTATGGTGATGTAACAGATTTACTGAAGGCTGAAGATGACAAATTCGTAATTAGCAGACAAGGGGATGAAGTATCGTTATTGTTCCCAATATCAGGGTTGCCTTCTATAGATGAAGGAATGGTTAGAGATTATTTCGTGTTTGTTGCTCTTTGGTTTAAAGATGAAACTGGAAATTGGGGATATGGTTTTGATTTCACCGTCTATCCTATGCCTTTCAAAGAAATGAGTGGATTTCCATACCCATTAGATACAGAAAGTTATCCATATGATCAAGATCACATAGAATACCTAGAAGAATATAATACTCGTCAAATTCCCTAACTAAAAACCTTGATTAGTTACGTTACAATAAGCTATTTTTAGCATTGATCAGGTTTTTATTCACCTATTATTTGTAGAATTATCTTTCTATTTCTGCTTCTTGCATCTAGCTCTAAGAATACAATTTGTTGCCATGTTCCTAATGTAAGGGTTTTATCAACAAAAGGTACTGTTATGCTTGGTCCAATCAAGGATGCTCTAACATGAGAGTGCCCATTTCCATCGTGCCATCTTTTTTCATGTTCGTATAATTGATTTTTAGGTGCAATCTTCTCGAGAGTATTAGGAAAATCCACTAGGAGACCTGGTTCATATTCAATTGTTGTTAAAGCTCCAGTGGCTCCTGGGACAAAAATTGTCACTATTCCACTACTTAATTTCGTTGAATTTACTGCATTAGCAACTTCATTCGTGATGTCAAGAATATCGTTTTCTCCTTTTGATTGAAACGATAGAGTTTTTGTAATAATTACTATCTTTACCACCTTTTTCATAAATTTTGATAATTAAATTTATTTTTTTCCATATTTTCCAAAGAGAAATATACCAACGAGAGCTATTGCTAAACTGCAGATTACGATTATGCCTAAATTTATTATAATCTTTTGATCCATCAAGTTTCCGTTAAAAATCAATTTTAATGTATCTAATAGATAATAGCTTGGCATAAAAACTGCAATTTGTCTTGTTGTCTCGGTGATTGGTATGAATGTTCCAAAGAACATTTGAGGCAAAATGAAGAGAAACGAAATACCTGTTGCAGCTTCAGGTGTTTTTGATATTGCTGCACAAATCAGTCCAAGACCTACTGAGCTAAGCGAGAAAACTGCTGTGATTACCAAAGCAATAATTAAGCCTTCAATTCCGCTTGCTGGTCTAAATCCGAGGATAAATGATAAAATAACTATAATTGCTACTTGAATGACTGCAATAGTTAGTTGGGAAATGATTTGACTTCCCATAAATTCGGATGATGTCATTGGTGTTGTACTAAGTCTCTTTAGTAATCCTTCTTGTCTTTCCATTGAAAAAGATTGAGAAATGGTCATTATTAAGAAGATAACGGCGTAAACAATCAATCCAGGTATGACTGAAGATAGCTCCATTCCCATTTCTGGATCAGAGAAAATAAAAATGAAAATAATTGTTAAGACAGCTGGAAATAGTAAGTTAAGGAAAAGAATTGCGGGTTGTCTAATTAATTTTTTTAATTCCATTTTTATTAGTGCTGATATACTTTGTATTTTCATTTATGCTCCCTCCAAAATTCTTCTTCCAGTAATTTTTAGAAAAACTTCTTCAAGGTTTTTTGTATTGTATTTTTTCATTAATTCTCTTGGTGTTCCAAGTGCAATTAGTTTTCCATAATCAATTATGCCGACTCTATCGCTAAGAGATTCTGCTTCCTCAATATAATGAGTGGTTAGAATAATTGAAAGTTCGATGTTTTCTCTTCCAGTAAGAAAATTAAAAACTGAGGCTTTCTGTGGACAAAGACCGATTAATTTTTTTATTTTGTTTTGATTTTTTCTTACATCAAATTTGCTAATTTCTGCTTTTCCTTTTGTTGGTTCTAATAATCCAGATAAAATATTTATCAGTGTACTTTTGCCTGCTCCATTTGGACCTAATAAGCCAAAAAGTTCTCCCTTTTTTATTTCAAGATTTAGTTCATCAATAGCTTTTATGTCTCCAAAATCTTTAGTTAGGTTTTGAATTGATATTGTTGACTCTGAGTTAGATTTTGGAGATTCAATTGTTATTTCTGGTTGTGGTTGGTTTTGTTTTAGTATCATTTCTGCTAAAGTTTTAGTTCTTAATTGTTCTGCTATTCTTGGATTTGAGAGTTTTTCTACCAATTTTATGGCGAAGGGTATTGCTGTTGCGGGTCCTTGACTAGTAATAATGTTTTTATCTTCTACAATCCAGTTTTTTTGTGGAATTCCTTCGCCTTTTTCGATTTCTTTTTCCATTCCTGGGTATATTGTGCATTTTTTTCCTTTTAGAATTCCTGATTCTGCGAGAACTGCTGGAGCGGCACATATTGCTCCGATCAATTTTTTACTTACAAATGCTTCTTTGATTAAATCTAGAACCCTTTTATCATTTTTTAAATTTATATAACCTGGAGAGCCACCTGGTAGAATTATTGCATCAAAATTTTTTATTTGTATTTTATCAATTGGTTCATCTGCAATAAATTTTAAATCGTGTGCTCCTTTAACTTCTTTATTACTAATTGAAACAACATCTACGTTAACATCTCCTCTTCTCAGTATATCTATTATTGTTGAAGCTTCAATTTCTTCAAAACCTGGTGCTAGAACAACTATTGCTTTGGACATTGGTTATCCCTTATTAAAAAAATAAAATATTAATGTAAATAATAAATGTTGAAAAGATTTTTTTCATTTATTTTAGCGATTTTAGTGTTTGTTTATCCGTTTCTTTTATAAGAATCAATATCTCATGCTATGGGAAGGTTTGGGTTTTGACTTTAGGGGGAATTAGGCACTACTTTAAAATCTTGCGTTTTGAGAGTTGGCAAGGTTGGATGTTTATTTTTCTCTTTGGTAGTGTTTTATTTGATCTACCTAACTTAAACAAATTATTGTTGGTGTTTTTTTCTTTTTGTTTTTGTACAAGTGGAATTTTTATTTTGAATCAATATATTGATTATGAAGAAGATCAAAAAAACAATCTTAAAAAAGATCTTCCTATTGCCTCAGGAGAAATTCGTCCTATTGTTGGTTTGTTTCTTTCTATCTTTTTTATTTCATTTGGGTTGATGGGTGCTTTT
>JARRKS010000383.1:0-2556 GCA_037387865.1 Flavobacteriaceae bacterium | reverse complement strand
ATTACATTGGCTTTAATGGTTGGTACAGCTGGGTTGCCTCATGTCATCGTTCGGTTTTTTACGGTTAAGCGTGTCCGCGATGCACGAAAATCTGCTGGTATTGCATTATTACTTATAGCTATTTTATATACAACAGCACCGGCTGTTGCAGTTTTTGCAAGAACAAACATGATAGAAACTGTCTCCAATAAACCATATGATGGAGTGCCAGAATGGTTTAAAAAATGGGAGACTACAGGCTTAATTACATTTACAGATAAAAATAATGATGGAAACATTCAATATGTTGCTGATGAAAATAAAAATGAATTGATTGTTGATAGAGATATTATGGTATTGGCCAACCCAGAAATTGCAAGATTACCAAATTGGGTCATTGCTCTAGTGGCAGCAGGTGGTTTAGCAGCAGCATTATCAACAGCTGCTGAATTAATAGCAGCAAGGCTATCTGCTGTTGGTGCTGGTTGTGTTGCTGGATATTTTGGTATCAATCCACCTGGATTTGTCGCAGCGGTTGTAGCACTGGCGTTCGGTTTGGCAGCGGCTTCTTTTTTTCCAGCCATTATACTAGGCATTTTTTATAAAAGAATGAACAAAGAAGGTGCCATCGCAGGAATGGTAGTTGGTATAACTTCAATGTTATTGTATATGATTAAATACAAGTTAGGATGGTTTGATGAAGTTCTCCCTGATAAAAGCGAATGGTGGTTTGGTATTTCACCAGAAGGATTTGGAGCAGTAGCCATGGTTTTGAATTTTATTGTTTCAATAACAATTATGAAATTTACACCACCACCGCCAGAGGAAGTTCAAGAAATAGTTGAGAATATTAGAATACCCAGTGGTGCAGAAGATGCTATTGTGCATTAATATATGTTATTCTTTTTTCAATCGACTAATCACTGTCATCTGTAGAAAAAACTTATGCCATTCGTATTAATTTACTAATTTAGATGACCATTAATTATTTGTTAATACTATCATTCAATGAGTAACTATCATATAAAACATTTAGAAGAATACTATCAAGTTTATCGTAAATCTGTAAGAGAACCTGAAACCTTTTGGGAAGAAATTGCTATCGAACATTTTATGTGGAGAAAAAGATGGGATACAATTTTGAGTTGGGACTTTTCAAAACCTGAAGTTAAATGGTTTGAAGGCGCAAAACTAAATATTACAGATAATTGTATTGATAGACACTTAACCACAAGAGGCGATAAGACTGCAATTCTGTTTGAACCTAATGACCCAAATGAACCTGCAGAACATATTACTTACAAGCAATTACATGAACGTGTCAATAAATTTGCCAATGTTTTAAAAAGTCAAGGCATAAAAAAAGGAGATCGTGTCTGTATTTATGTGCCTATGATTCCAGAGTTGGCAATCTCACTTTTGGCTTGTGCAAAAATTGGGGCGATCCATTCTGTAGTTTTTGCTGGTTTTTCATCAACAGCTCTGGCTACAAGAATAAATGATTGTGACTGTAAAATGGTCATTACAAGTGATGGTTCTTACAGAGGTAATAAAACTATTGACTTGAAAGGGATTGTTGATAATGCTCTAGAAGACTGCCCTGGCGTTGAAACCGTTTTAGTAGCAAAAAGGATTCAGTCAGATGTTCAGATGAAAGAGGGTAGAGACCAATGGTTGCAACCGCTTTTAGATGAAGCTTCTACAAGCTGCGCTTCAGAAACTATGGATGCAGAAGATCCTTTATTCATCCTTTACACATCTGGCTCTACTGGTAAACCAAAAGGAATGGTGCATACAACAGCAGGTTATATGGTATACACAGCATATAGTTTTAAAAATGCATTTCAATATAAAGAAAACGACGTCTATTGGTGTACAGCCGATATAGGTTGGATAACGGGGCATAGCTACATTGTGTATGGACCATTAGCAAATGGGGCAACTACAGTAATGTTTGAAGGCGTTCCAAGCTATCCTGATTTTAGTCGTTTTTGGCAAATCGTTGAGAAACATAAAGTGAACCAGTTTTATACGGCGCCAACGGCAATTAGAGCTTTAGCAAAACAAAGTTTAGATTTTATAGACAATATAGATTTATCATCATTAACGGTTTTAGGTTCTGTGGGAGAACCAATTAATGAGGAGGCTTGGCATTGGTACAATGATAATATTGGCAAGCGTAAAAGTCCGATTATAGATTCTTGGTGGCAGACAGAAACAGGAGGTATAATGATATGTCCAATACCTTATGTAACACCAACTAAACCAACCTATGCGACTTTACCATTTCCAGGAATACAGCCTGCTTTAATGGATGAAAATGGCGATGAAATAAAAGGTAATCAAGTTGATGGACGTTTGTGTATTAAGTTTCCTTGGCCATCAATGGCTAGAACCATTTGGGGAAATCACCAGCGATACAAAGACACGTACTTTTCGGCATATCAAGATAAATACTTTACTGGTGATGGTGCTTTAAGAGATGAAGTAGGGTATTATCGTATAACAGGTCGCGTAGATGATGTCATTATTGTTTCTGGTCATAATTTGGGTACAGCACCTATAGAAGACGCAGTT
>JARRKS010000382.1:2179-2820 GCA_037387865.1 Flavobacteriaceae bacterium | reverse complement strand
AAAGATGTTTCTGGTTTAAAATTAGCAAAAAGTTCTAATGACCTTTCAATATCTTTACAAAACGGAGTGATGTCTTGCCCAAAATAACGTGCGCTTCCCATGCCCCATTCAGCTTTTCCAAAAACAACTCTAGGATTTGTTGGATCTAACTGTTCTGCTTTAGCATAAGTTGAAGCTACTTTTCCCGCTAATGTTGGTCCATACGTAGCTCCATCGTAGGCGACCCAGGCAGTATCTAACAACGCCTGAAGTACAAGAATCTCTGGATTATTTTTTGAAATTGCCGTAGCATCATTAATTAAATCTTGTGCTTTTTTAAGGTTTGCTGTAATAGTTTCCTCGTTGGATTCACCGAAACTTTTTAAAATATTAATTTGTGCTGCGTAATAAGGTGGTAACCAATTGTCAGGTTCTGCAGCTGCTATGCGTTCAAATAAATTTGAAGCCTCAACAGTTTCGTTATTTCCCCAATGTTCAAATGCTTTTTGCATACCTTGTTCATAATTGCCTTGAGCATTTACAAAATTTGTTGCAAACATTACTAAAATGATAATTAATTTCTGCATGATATTATGTATTTTAAATTACAGTACAAATATCAAACTAAAGCATGTGGATTTTAAATCTCTTTAACCGAATTG
>JARRKS010000382.1:0-2140 GCA_037387865.1 Flavobacteriaceae bacterium | reverse complement strand
AAAAAAACTAAAAGAACCCATTAAACAATGTACTTAATTTGATGGGTTCTTATTAGATAATATCTTAATTAATTCTCTAAATATTTAAAGTTTATTGGCAAACTGAATGGAACCTTTACAGGTTTACCACGCTGTTTCCCAGGTGTCATTTGTGGAAGTGAACTAACTATACGAGCAGCCTCTTTTTCTAAAATTTTATGTGGACCTCTTGTTCTAATATTGCTAACATTGCCGTTGGCATCTATAACAAATACTACAAACACTTTACCATGGATTCCAAGTTCCAGGGCATTATCAGGATATTTAAAATTGTCAACTACATGTTTTAGCACTTTTTCTTCAAAACATTTTTTATACTCATCATTATTTTTACCAATACATCCTGGGAAAATAGGGACACTCTCAACAACCGCAAAAGGTACTTCTATATCTTCTTCAACCTCCTCAACAGCAACGTCTTCAATTCTTACTTCCACAACTATTTCTTCAGACTGATTTGTTTCTGTGCTCTCAATAACGGTTTCCTCTACATCATCTACGTTTTCAACTACGTTTATAATTTCTGGTGCTGCAGCAGGTGGTGGTGGAGGTGGTGGTGGCGTTTCCATATTAGTTATAGGAATATCTTCCTCTAGCACTTCTTCTACTTGAACAATATCTAAAATGATATCATCTTTCTCAAAAGTTTTATAATTCAAACCATACCAACTAAAAAACAACATAATGTTTAATCCGATAGCGAAATAAAGACTGCTATTCCTGCCAACCTCTAGTTCTGGGTTCTTTTTAACTTGCATGACATTTAATTTTATACCATGAAGTTATCAATAATTAGGATTATATACTATGATATTTGTCAGTTGAAATATTTTATAAAATGGTATGTTTTTTTATGATTTTAAGTTTTAATAAGTATTTTAGTTACATCTGAAATAATGTCTCATGAAAGGGCTTTCCATCATACTATCTATAATGCTTTGCCTCATTTCTTGTCAAAAATCGAAAGACGAATTCTGGCCTCCAGAAAAATCACCTGAAATCATATCAAAATTGGTTATTGCAAATTTGCTATCTCGTGATGACATTATGATGTATGATACTGGCGATGTAGTTGCTCCACACTATGCCGAAGTCTGTACAGCTTTTGGAGCCGCCAGAATAGCTGGATTTTTCAATGATACAATTACTATCAATCGGTTGACAAAACGTTATTTGAAAGTGATCAAAGACTCCATCACAAATACGGCCAATCATGTTGATGCCAATGTTTATGGCATTCTGCCTTTGGAATTGTTTAAACTCAATCAGGATTCTATCTTTTACAAACAAGGTATCACCTTTGCCAAAGACCAATGGAAAAATGAGTTACCAAATGGATTAACCAACCAAACACGATTTTGGATAGACGACATCTGGATGATTGGTAGCTTACAAATACAAGCATACAGACTTACAAAAGATAACATCTATTTAGATAGAGCAGCACGAGAAATAGTTGCTTATTTAGAAAAATTGCAAAGACCAAACGGTTTATTCTTTCATGGTAAAAATGCGCCTTTTTTCTGGGGAAGAGGCAATGGTTGGGCTGCTGCTGGTCTCGCAGAAATCCTTACCGAATTACCAGAAAACCATCCAGATTATACAGTAATTGTTGAAGGTTACATGGCAATGATGGAAACACTGTTACAATATCAGGCTGAAGATGGTATGTGGCGACAATTGATAGATCACGAATCTGCCTGGAAAGAAACCTCATGTACTGGTATGTTTGCCTACGCTATTTGTGTTGGTGTTAAACAAGGTATTTTACCTAAAGAAGGTTATGAAAATGCCTACCAAAAAGCATGGTTGTCTCTAACCGATTATATAGGAAATGATGGTAAAATAAGTGATGTTTGTGTTGGTACAGGGCAAAGTACCGACATCAATTATTATTTAGAAAGACCAAAAGTTACGGGCGATTTTCATGGACAAGCACCAGTGTTGTGGTTAGCTTATGCTTTGATAAGTGATATTTGACTTTATCAAAAAAATAAACGAAATTCTTACAAATTATCCAACTGGTTACTTTTATTATCCTCACTAATGGTCCAGAAGAAACCAACAAAAAAGAACTGGTCCGCAGCTGGTTTTAAAGCGC
>JARRKS010000381.1:0-2925 GCA_037387865.1 Flavobacteriaceae bacterium | reverse complement strand
ATTGACTAGTCTAGGTCATATCACGTATAAAGAACAAAAAATTCCTGAAAATTTCTATTTTGGTGTTTCTCTAAGTTCAAACAGAACAGATGAAGCCATTGCGTTAATAGATAAAGTGAAAGATTATACAAATTTTCTTTTAATAAATTCTTGGGAAATAAGCATAAATGAAACAGCCCTCGATGAGGTTTGTTCCTACGCTTTTAAAAATGATCTTAGTTTTATTGTATTTTTTGATTTTATTTCTTTAGATTTCATTGCAGGCACTGAACACGGGTATCCTTGGCATCACCAATGGGTTTATTCTGCAAAAGATAGATGGGGTGATAAATTTTTGGGAATATACATCTATGAAGAACCCGGAGGTAAACAATTAGATACTGGACTGTTTGACGAATTAGACCATGACGAATTTAGATCACGTATGTATGAAAATGTAACTACTTACAGTGAAGCAGCAGAAGTCTTTGTATCTGAGCTGCCTAAAAGTTGGAGTTTTCATTACCTTCAAAATATCGACGTGAACAGATACGTTTCTGATTATGCACTGTATTGGTTTGATTACCTAGCAGGATATAATACAGTTTTTGTTGAGTTAGGCTGGAATCAAAGCACAGCTAAACATATTGGTCTTTGCAGAGGAGCAGCAAGAATACAAGAAAAAGATTGGGGAACTATTATCGTTTGGAAAGGTGTTCGTGATCATGAGAATCCCAATGAAGGGGGAACCTATAAAAGTGGACCTGAAATGTATCAGGATATGCTTGATTCATATCAAGCAGGTATCTTAAAAGAAGAGCATTTCAAAGCAATGGAACAATTCTGGGAATATGCAAATACATTTCCTGAAGATTTTGGAAAAATCAAAGGAGATATTGTTTATGTTCTTCCAAAAGATTACGCATGGGGATTAAGGCGAGTTGATGATGTGATATGGTTACCAAATTGGGGACCAGATGAGTTTTCTTTGGATATATGGGAAGATTTAAACAAATTAATAGGAAAGTATGGATTACGGTTAGATATTGTATATGATGATCCTCACTTTAATATAAAAAATTATGATGAAATTTATTATTGGAACGATGAAATTGATTAGAACATCTTCCAAAGTTCTGATTCGGGATTGGACTTTTTATTAACACGGAATTCTTTTAAGGCTGATCCTAACTTTTTGGGTAACTGTTTGAGTGAAATTAAATTGGATATCACAATCATATTGATTGCATTAAGCTTAGCAATGGATTCATTTTCAGTTTCTATTGCAATGGGAATGGCAAATAAGACTTTTAAAATTTATAAAGCTTTGACTGTTGGATTGTTTTTTGGATTTTTTCAAGCTTTAATGCCTATTTTTGGATGGTTAGCTGGACAATCAATTGCTGGATATGTTTATTCTTTTGACCATTGGATCGCTTTTGCCTTGTTAACTTTGATTGGTGTCAAAATGATTTACGAGTCAATTACCGACAAACCCAATAGTTTTCTTGAAGCTTACACCATTAAATTAATCCTAATTTTGTCTATAGCCACTAGTATTGACGCATTAGCAGTAGGATTCAGCTTCTCTTTTTTGGATATTTCAATTTTTATTCCTTCAATAATAATTGGAATAGTTGCTTTCTTGATGTCTTTTTTCGGAGTATATATTGGTAAAAGGTTTGGAAAAATTCTAAAAAACAGAATTGAAATACTTGGTGGTTTAATTTTAATTATTATCGGTTTAAAGATATTAATCGACCATATTATGTCTTAGTCATTTGGGTTTTTGGGTGAAAATTTCGCCCCAAGTTTAACAGACAAGTTTTTAATATAATGGTAAAGTCGTTTTAAAATGGTCATGAATTATGTCTGGAATATTCAGTTCAAATACCGTTTTTATCACTGATGTTAATCTGGTAATTCAGATAGTAACCTTTCTTCTGATAGTACTAGGATTTAGATTTAAAATTAGAAAAAAGTTTCAGATTCACGGTTATATAATGGGAGTGGCTGTATTAGACAATGTTGGTATGTCTCGTATTTCTGGTGGATTTGGGCAATCTGATTATGGTCAAATTTTTGAGGCATCCTGGTCATATCCTGTGTCTGCTGTGGTTGGAAATTACACTGTAAAAGTTATAGTTGTTGACAATAATGGTAATTATCAGCGAAGTCTTACTGGATCATTTTCACCATTTATTGAGGAAGAAACGTTTGTTTTCAATGTTGGGATTGTTGAATATTATGACCCGATTTTTCTGGTGACTGATGATGTGGATGATCCGTTACCTAATGCTCAGGTTTATCTTACTTGGGCAAATGGTACAAAGGAAACGTATCCGCGGTACACTTCCTCTGATGGTTTCATAAACTTAACAGATGCTCCTCTTGGAGATTATAGTTTGACTATTTTATGGAAGGACAGGATAGTCAAAGAAACAATTGTTCATGTAGATTCGAGCAGTGTTTACCCGATTAAGACTCAAGTTTACAAATTAAGTGTGAAAGTTTTGGATGCAAATGGTGCTCCTGTCTATGGTTCATATGTTATTGCGGAAACTCCATCTGGTGTGGGGTATGGTTTGGATATTTCTGATAAAACAGGTGTTGCATTTTTCAGACTTCCTTCTGGCGATTATGTAATTGTAGCTCATTACACTACTGACTATTGGTTAACGATGGTTCAAACCAAAGGTGAAACTTCAGTTACTTTATCGGAATCAGGCTTTAATGAGGTTGTTTTATCGAGTTTTCCTCCAGCAATATGGACTACCCTTGGTTTTATCTTGGTAATTTCAAGTATAGTACTTGTAATTGCTGCAACACTCATATTATATTTGTATTTTAAAAGAATGAATCTGAGAAGATAGTGAATTTTAATGTTTATTTGAAAATTTATTTCTAGAAAAGATTCAGTTTTTTTACGAAATTAAAAAGATAGCC
>JARRKS010000380.1:0-3823 GCA_037387865.1 Flavobacteriaceae bacterium | reverse complement strand
GTTGATTATATGACGTGTTAATAAATAAAAAGGTTGATGTGACCGTAAGTAATATCAAAAAAGAAGCCATATTTAATTTAATGTAAAAATAGCATTATTGATAACAAAAACTGCGATAAAATTAATTAAAAAATATAAAAACTCTATCACGGACAATCAACAAATTTTCAAAATCAACATGTAGTACAAATCAACAAAAAACTTTTAAAAAAACAAATTAGATTATTTCTTTGGACTGTAAAGTGGTTCTTATTTTTTGATAATATTTAATTTTTCAATAGTGATTTTAATGGTGATTTAAAAAAGTGGTTCATACGACACTTATTTGACGTGACTAGGTATGGCAATATTGTGACCATTTATCCTAAATAGAATGTAACACCTAGTCCTTAATGTAGTTTTATGTTCATTTTTTCTGGGCTCAAATAGTTCAATCTAACTTTATTTTATTTTCAAAAGAAATATAAGAACGAGATCTTGGAAGAATTGTGTGGTTATGTCTCTGTATAGTGTTATTTTGGGTCGGAGAAGCGTTCGGCGTTACGAAGATAAAGAGATTTCGAAAGATCTATTAGTAAAAATTGTTGAGGCAGGTAGATAGTCTCCTTCTGCAGCAAATAGACAACCCTACCGGTTTATTATTGTAGATGATTCTGAACTTAAACAAGAACTACCTAGAAGGTATAGTCGTTTTATTAAAAAAGCTCCTGTGGTCATTGTAGGTTGTGCAAATATCAAAGCTCCTTTAATAGGAAAATGGGCAACCATTGATACCACGATTGCTCTGGAGAATATGATTCTTGCGGCTTGGAGCTTAGGTGTAGGATCATGTTGGATTGGAAGTTTTAATGAACAGAAAGTTAAAAATTTGCTTAAAATTCCTAAAGACTGGAATGTTGTTGCTTTAGTCACTCTAGGTTACCCTGCAGAAACACCGAAAGCAAGAAAAAAGAAACCTGTAAACGAGCTTTTTGGTATAAACCAGTTTTAATTAAAACATGTTTTTCATTCACTAAGTTATAGCTATTGGGATTTGGTGGCTAAAATTTAATCTAGCATTTAGGTCATTTTTTTGAAACCTATTAATTGTTAAAAAATTAGAAGTTAAAACAAAGCTTTTCTTTTTCCCAAAATTTTTTTCACTTTGTCGAGTTCAAATGGTATGTTAATTTCTTGTGGGCATTTTTCCACACACAAGTTACATTTAATGCACAGAGTTGCATTTCCATTTGGGTTGTTAATGTCTACTTTCTTCTTTGAATTTTGAAGTTTTCTATATTCTCTTCTTGCTAGAAATCTTCGAATTCGACTTGTTTCTAATGAAACATTGTTTAGACAGGCAAAATTTTGAGGAATATTTACGTTTGCAGGGCAGGGCATACAATATCTACAGGCTGTGCATGGAACAACAATTTTTTTGGCATATATGTTAGAAAGTTGTTGAATTATTTTCTCATCTTGAACTGATAATGATTTGATGCCAGAATGATCTGCACTGTTGCAGTTTTCTTGAACCATTTTTTTAGAACTCATGCCGCTAAGTATCGTTGATATTTCAGGTTTATTCCACAAGAATTGAAGTGCCCAATCAATTGGGGTTCTTTTATTTTTTGCTATGTTCATTTCGTTTAGACTTTCTTGTGGGGGATTAGCTAAACTTCCACCTTTTAGCGGTTCCCAATGTCCCATGGATAATAATCTATTATTTCTTTGAATACAGGTAGAGTGTCGTGAAAAGAGAAACCGATGTGACGAATAAACCCTTCATTTTTTGCCTTCTCCATTTTTTCAATTAATTTAAAATTTTTTATTTTATTAAACTGTCCTCTGTTTAGTGCATGAAATAAATAGCCGTCTAAGTAGTCCGTTTGCAATCTTTTCATCTGGGTTTCTAAATACTTGTCAAAATGGTTCGGATTTCTAACCATAAACATGGGTAGTTTGGTGACTAGGTGAACTTTTTCTCGGTAGCCGTCCTTTAGAGCTTGTCCGATTATTTTTTCGCTATCACCTAGATGGTAGGGCCATGCTGTATCAATATAGTTGATTCCTTGGTCTATTCCGTAGCGGATTATTTTGATTGATTCATTGGTTTTTGCTCTTAGTTTGTTAATTCTTCTGGCTGGTAACCTCATGCAGCCGAATCCCAAGGCTGAGACTTTCCACTTTAGTGTACCCATGTTTCGGTATTTCAATTCCTAAGGCTCCTACTTCATACGTTATTGTTGTTTAGAGTCTAATTTCTAAATTTCGAATTCTTACTATTTTTAAGCTTATATTACTGTGGTTTTAGTTTTTCGTGGTAGTTTGATTACGTTTTATCGGCAATAAATTAACATTCACAAAAATTTCGCCTCAATTTTGTATTTTGAAATAATTACCTGCCTGTTCCAGCAAAGCCCGCATTATGGTGTGTAGAGATCTTGGGTTGAAATATTGTTCTGTTTGAAATAACCGCTAATAAAAATGTCAGAAGAGCTTAATAAGATACAAAATTGGTTAAGTTACAGTTCGCGAATTCAGGGCTTTCAAACAGTGAAATGCTGAGAAAAGTAATTCACATAAGTGGTTTCCTAATACCTCTATTTTATGTCCAGTTTTTGAGCACCTATTTGGTTTCTGTCGGACTTTTTCTGATAATTGTTGTGTATACAATCTCTGAAGTGGCTAGAGGTCATGAAATAAATTTTCCAGTATTTTCAACCGTAACTCGAAAAGCTGCAAAATCTGTTTTTGAGGTAAAATATTTTGCGACCGCTCCGATTGCATTCACTTTGGGGATAATTCTTTCACTTCTCTTTTTTCCACCCTCAATTGCTTACGCGTCTATCACTGTTCTGACTCTTGGAGACAGTATGGCTAACATTTTTGGAAAGGTTTTTGGGAAAATTCCCTTACCTTTTAACAGAAAAAAGACATTTGAGGGTACAATTTGTGGTTTTGTATGTGCATTTTTCGGATCAATTTTATTTGTCAATCCTTTGAATGCCTTGGTTGCGGTAATCGTTGGAATGCTTGTAGAGTCTCTTCCTTTGCAGATTGATGATAATTTGGCTATTCCTTTATCTGCGGGAGTGGTGTTACTTTTTATTTCTGTATTATGATATTGCTTGCTTTATTTTTGGGCAGATATGGTTTTTTAATACCCACCCATTTTGGTTATATCTGTTTTTTGATTAATGGGTGTTAGTTTGGTGATTTTGGTGAGGATATTGTGGGTGGGGCTGTTGGATCAACGTTTTTTTCTGGGATAATGGCTGCTTTTGCCACTCTTTTTACGAAGTATTGTTTTCCTTCTTGATATACAACACAACTGGTTTTGCAGTGTGGGCAATTGAAGTTTAATGCTTCAAGAAATGCAGTTTTGTTTTGTAATAGAATGCTTTTTTCTTTTTGTAGTGTTTCGATTTTTTTGGTGAGTTGTTTAAGATTTCTTTGTAGTTTGGTTAGGCTATTTTTTTCGATTTTCTTTTTCAGTTCTTTTTCGATTTTTGCTCGTTCTTTTTCTTTCATTTGTTCGAAGAGTTGTTGAGCTTCTTCTTTTAGTTGAGTCCTTAATTTTGTTTCTACTTCTTTTTCAATCTCTGCTCGTTCTTTTTCTTTGAGTTGTTGGGCTAATTTTTTTGCTTCTTTTTTTATTCGAGTTTTTTCAAGTTTTTCTTGTTCTTTTTTACGTTTTAGTGTTTCTTCTTGTTTTTGTTTCTTTTTTTCTTCTATTGCTGCTTTTTCTTCTGGGGTTAGGGTTTTTTCTCGTACTTTTTTTGCTGTCTTCTTTAAAACTTTGGCTGCTTTTTCGAAGTCTTCAACAGTTTTTAGTTTGGCG
>JARRKS010000379.1:0-2937 GCA_037387865.1 Flavobacteriaceae bacterium | reverse complement strand
TCCTAAATAGTTCTTTTTCGTGTCTTTCAATACTTGCTTTTGTCAAACCTTGAATATTAATGTAATACTCATTTTTTAAAGTGTCTATACAAACCGTAATTGGTACATACATTAAATAAATAAGCAATATGAAAATCGATGCTAAAATGGTAGAGAGAGTCATGATTATACTTTATTACAAAGTAACATCTGTGCGTTAATTCTAACAATGATATTGATCAGATTGGTGTAATTATTTAGTAGTATTATCTTATGGTATTTTAATCATAAATATCCTTTAAGACCATTTTTTCTCCATTATTGTTTACTATATTAAGATTATACTTAATATTGATTTTGGTGCCTAAAGGAGCATAATAATAAATAACCCATGCATCTGCTTCATTTGTGCCAATACAACCATTTGAATATGCTTTCCCAAGAGTATTTGGATTTGTTGTTGGGTGAATTAATTGTCCATAACGTAATCCATTTATTTCGGTTTCTATAAATGGAATTTGAGGCAATTGGGTTATTTTATTATCGTCCCTTTTAGTAACAAAATACTCATGATTGTTAACTGGGTTGATATATCGAGGATTCCTAATGTGATTTACAATAGAACCTTCTCCAGTTTTTGTTCTTAAATCTTGAATTCTTCCAGACATTTTTAGATATTTCTTTTCATTTCTACCAACTCTTATTAGAAACTCAAAGAGTTGAACTGAATCTTCAATGATTCGAAGCTTAAATTCTGGAATATTGATGTCTATCATAGTTTTTCGAAATGACCTAAAAAATATTCGTATAGTAACATTTCTTTTTATAATAACACTCTTTAGAGAATCTCTTGCTAGAGGCTGGTTATTATTTATAAAGAAGAAATTCGAAAAATGAACTATGTTATTTGAATAGCAAGGTTTTAATAAAACCAACAAGACAAATAAAAATAACCATTTATAAATAATGCTTTTTATCATCTTGTTGCGTTTATTTTAATTCTGAATCGACACGGTGTTTAAGAATAATTTTATAATATCAGCGGTAGATACAATACCAACTATTTTCTCATTATTAAGTATTGGAACCGCATGATAGTAGCCTTTGGCTAATACGTTACTTACATCTTCAATTGTAGCATCTACGGTTAAATAAAAAGGATTTTTCGTCATGATATCCTTTACCATTAATTCTCTGTAAACCTTATTATCGTCCTTGATACCAGCGCCGCCAATGTTATACATAAAATCAATTAAACTAACCATACCAACCAATCTTCCATTTTCAACGACAGGAATATGATGATGGAACTTTTTATTTTCATAAATATGTTTGACATCCAAAAGATATTGTTCTGGAGAAATACAAACTACATCTTTGGTCATTATTGCTTTTACCGAATTATTTTTCATATCTCTAGAGTTTAAATTGTTTAATAACATTTAAATAAAAATAATGTATTGATAAGGCTTTATAAATGATATAAATCATTTTATACACAATTAATTAATGATAATTTTAATTTGGGTTAATTCAAATTGAACAAATTATGAAAACAAAGACCATAATAGAGTTACTTACTTTAAGTTCAAGTTTATATTATTTGTCAAGAGACATTCAATTGATGGAAAAAATAAGTGCCTATTCAGAAAAAGGGAAAGATAATCTTAACAAAATGATGTCTGAACCTGAATTAGATGAAAATGGTAATGAATTAGAGTTTGTGGATAAAATAATTATTAAGACTCAACAACTAATAGAAGAGCTTAATGATAATATTGAAGAACAGGTAGCCAAGTTCTATAAAAAAATACACATTGCTCATATTGATGATATTAAGGCTATAAATGAAAAATTTGAAAAATTAGAAAGTTCAGTTGCATTATTGGAAGCGAGACTGAATAAATTGGAAACGAAATAAGATGGGGCTCATATCGAATTTCATAAAAAGGTTTAGATCTATTTCAAGATATAATCAAATTCTTAAAGTCTTACTAAAATATGGTTTTGAAGATTTAGTACAATATCTTGAAGAAAATAAGCATTATACATTCATCCATAAATTAATTCCAAATTCTACAAAAAAATATGTTGCTAGGTATAGTAAATGGGCAAAAATGAGATTGGTATGTGAAGAGTTGGGTCCAACCTTTATAAAGTTCGGTCAAATTTTAAGCAACAGACCAGATTTAGTTCCATTAGAATTGACTTTTGAATTAGAAAAACTTCAGGATAATGTTCCGCCGATGTCTGAAAGTGCTGCTAAAGCCGTTGTAGAAATAGAATTGAAAGATAAAGTAGAAAACTTATTTGCTTGGTTTGAACCCACCCCTTTTGCGTCTGCCTCAATGGCTCAAGTGCATAAGGTTACCTTGCACTCTGGGAAACGTGTTGCCTTAAAAATTCAACGTGCTGGGATTTATGGTGTTATAATTGAGGACATAAAGGTCATGTATAGAATTGCTCATGTTTTAGAAAAGAGAATACCATCTATAAAAAGTTTTGATCCAGTTGGGTTAGTTAAAAATTTTGAAGCTTCAATATTAAAAGAACTTGATTTTATACATGAATCTATTAACGTACAAAGATTTTATAATAATTTAGAAAAGGATGATTCATTTGAACAATTTGCTCAAGCACCTAAAGTATATCAAGAATTTACAACAACAAAAGTTTTAGCTTTAGAATTTGTTTCTGGCATTAAAATCGATAGAATTGAAGAATTACTATCTAAAGATATTGATACTAAAGTAATAGCTAGAAGGCTTGCTATAAGTTATTTTAAACAAATTTTTGAATATGGTTTCTTTCATGCCGATCCTCATCCTGGCAATTTATTAGTATTACCTAACAATCATATTTGTTATCTAGACTTTGGTATGATGGGAAGTATGCTTCCAAGAGATATTTCCATTTTTGGAAGGTTATTCATAGCTATTACGAATAGAGATGTAAAAA
>JARRKS010000378.1:0-4601 GCA_037387865.1 Flavobacteriaceae bacterium | reverse complement strand
TATTGTTTGTTTCGTTTTCTAACGAGAAAACTATTGATTTGAGCAAATATTCGACAAAAGGTATGGTATTAAATTATACTGTTGCCCAAGATGATAAATTAGCAGATAATTCTATATCATTAAAAGAACCTAACACAACTTTTTCTCCTTATTTAAATAAATGTTTTATTGGTTTTAAGGAAGCTTTAGCATTTAAAGAATCTGGAGGAGATTATTTTACTGTAAACACATTTGGATATTTAGGTAAATATCAATTTGGAAAGGCTACATTAAAAATGATTGGAATAAACAATCCTACATTATTTTTAAATAATCCTGAACTACAAGAAAAGGCCTTCTTGGCTAATTTAGAGCGTAATAAATGGATTTTAAGACGCGATATAAAGCAGTTTGTTGGAAAGAGAATTAATGGTGTTCTTATTACTGAATCAGGTATTTTGGCTGCTGCGCATTTGGCTGGACCAGGAAGTGTAAAGAAATATTTAAGAAGTTACGGAGCTGTTGGTTTTACTGATGGTTATGGTACTACCATACAATATTATATTAAGAAATTTTCTGGTTATGATACTTCTTTTGCAAAACCTAATAGATTTGCAAAAGCTACTACAATTTAGAAGTTTATATTTTAGTTTTTATGAATTATGAATATTGTAGGTCTCTTATGTAGGTCTACAATATTTTTTTGCCATTCATTTACAGTCTTGGTTTTTATATACTCTGATGATAATGTGATATCGCTAGCTATACATACCTTGGTATTTTGATCTAAAATAGTACATAAATCTTCAAACATTTTATTATTTCTATAAGGCGTTTCAATAAATATTTGTGACTGGTTACTATCAAAAGAAAGTCGTTCTAATCGTTTAAGTTCTTTCTTTTTTTCTTGTTTATCAATGGGCAAATATCCTCTGGCAGATTTCTCATTTTCTACAATGTAATAATCTATTTGTTCAATAATCTTTTTTACCGAAATAGGAAGTACTTCTAAAGGAGGATTATCTCCAAGACGCGTTGGTATTAAATATAATTTACCATTTAAAGAGCTCATCTTTTTTGATTTAGGTGTAAGTTAGCTGTTTAGTAACTTATTTGCAATATTAATACAAGCTTCATCCAACATTTTAAAAACACTTTCAAAACCAGATTCACCACCATAGTATGGGTCCTGAACACTGTAATTTTGATTTGGATAAATCTCGTTTAGAATATATTGTACCTTATTGGCATCATCTTTATTTCTTGCAAGTTTTATAACATTTTGATAATTTGACTCATCCATTACAAAAATATAATCAAAATCATCAAAATCGGATTGCATAAACTGACGTCCCTTTAAATTTGAAATATCTATACCATATTTTTTTGCAACTGAAATAGAACGCTTATCTGGTGAATTCCCAATATGATAGTCAGCAGTTCCTGCAGAATCTACAATAAATAAATCTTTAGGTAGTTTGGATCTTAATATACCTTCAGCTAATGGTGACCGACAAATATTGCCCAGACAAACCATAAGAATTTTAACCATTTTGATTGAATTTAAACCGAAAGTTTTTTGTTTAAATCTTCAACATACTTTCTAAACTGTTTATCTGTAGATGATAAATTGTCAACAGTTTTACAAGCATGAAGTACTGTAGCGTGGTCTCTTTTTCCAATTTGTGAACCAATACTGGCTAAAGATGCTTTGGTATATTTTTTTGCAAAAAACATTGCCAATTGCCTAGCTTGAACAATGTGTCGTTTTCTAGTTTTAGATTGTAGCGTATCAACATCCATTTGAAAATAATCTGAAACCACTTTTTGAATATAATCTATAGAAACCTCTCGTTTGGTGTTTTTTACAAACTTTTCAACGACTTGCTTGGCTAAATCTATAGTAATTTCTTTTTTATTAAATGATGATTGTGCTATCAAAGAGATTATGGCACCTTCAAGTTCTCTAACATTAGTCTTTATGTTTTTTGCTACATATTCAATGATCTCATCAGGCATTTCAACACCATCACGATATAATTTGTTTTTTAAAATGGAAACTCTGGTTTCAAAGTCAGGGCTTTGTAATTCGGCAGAAAGTCCCCATTTAAATCGAGAAAGCAAACGCTGTTCAATATCTTGCATATCTACTGGAGCTTTGTCACTGGTTAAGATAACTTGCTTCCCATTTTGATGTAAATGATTGAAAATATGAAAAAATACATCTTGAGTTCCAGATTTTCCTGATAAGAACTGTACATCATCAATAATTAAAACATCAATAATTTGATAGAAGTGAATAAAATCATTTCTATTATTCTTTTTTACAGACTCTATATATTGTTGAGTGAATTTTTCAGCAGAAATATATAAAACCGTTTTGTCAGGGTATTTATCTTTAATTTGAACACCTATAGCATGTGCTAAATGAGTTTTCCCTAAACCTACACCTCCAAAAACTAACAACGGATTAAAGGACGTTCCACCCGGTTTTGCAGAAACAGCTAAACCTGCACTTCTTGCCAACCTATTAGAATCACCTTCTAAAAAGTTTTCGAAATTATAATTAGGATTAAGTTGGGATTCAATTTTTACATTTCTTATTCCTGGAATAACAAAAGGATTTCTTAATTCTGGACTTTTATTATTAAGAGGGATATCTAAATCTTGAGATTTTACGTTTGCTCTGTTAGAACTTGGAATCTTTTCTGTAAACGGTTGTTTGTTACCATAAGTGTTTTCCATTTTAATAATGTAAACCAATTTGGCAGTTTCTCCTAGTTCTTTTGTTAATGCAACTTTTAAGATTTTTACGTAGTGCTCTTCAAGCCACTCATAAAAAAATTTACTGGGCACTTGAATGCTTAAAGCATTGTCAGAAAGTTTAACTGCAATAATTGGTTCAAACCAAGTTTTATAAGCTTGCGGTTGGATGTTATCTTTTATAAATTCAAGACAATTATTCCATACCGTTTGCGCAGTTACACTCATTATTAATACTTATGATTTATTAGTTAGTTACTAAAAAGAGAAGCGGATTCTCTGTCTACAAACTACAAAAAAATATCCAAACACTTTTATGAAAATCGATGAAATACAAATAAGAGTGAGATATGGTGAAACTGATCAAATGGGAATAGTTCACCATTCCAATTATGCATTATACCTAGAAATGGCTAGAATTGAATGGTTACGTAAGTTAGGAATTTCATACAAGAAAATGGAAAAAGATGGATTCATATTACCTGTAGTTTCATTGGCTTTAAATTTCAAAAAATCAGCCTATTATGATGATGTAATTAAGGTAAAAACTCAACTCAAAAAAATGCCTTTAGTAACCATAGAATTTGATTATGAAATTACAAATGAACAAGGTGAAATTATAACAACTGCAAATACAGTTTTAGCATTTCTTGATACTAAAACAAAACGACCAATTAGAGCTCCAAAATTTATTTTAGATTGCTTGAAAGATGTCTTATAATTTTTTGATTTCAACATTATATAACTTTTCAAAAATTTCTAAAACTTTTTCTACTTCACTTTTCCTTACAGATACTATTATTTGTAATTGTTTCTGAACCAATTTGATAGGCGTAGCACCAATGTCTGGCTTTATGATGCTTATTCTTTAATGTATTTAGAATTTCTTTTACCTCTTCTTCTGTGTTTACAGGAAAAGCATAACCAAAAAACTTACTGTTTCTGTCTTTAAACAAAACTTCTTCAGACGGTTTTTTAATGGTTTTGAATGTGTCTTTTTCAATCAAAGTTCTACTTGTTAGAATAGATTTTTAAAATATCATCCGCAATCTGTTCTTCAGATATAAGCTTACCAGATAATCTTGGTGATTTTACACCTTCATTAAATTCACTATTTCCTGTAAAAACTCTGGCTTCATCCCAAAGACCAGCATCAATAAATAATTGTAGTGTTTTTGCACCACCTTCTATAATTACTGAATTTATATTAGCTTGATGCAATTTTTCACAAATAGTTTCAGCTTTATTAGTTTTTATTATAATTGTTTCAGCATCATCATTGAAAATATTTAGCTTTTTAGAAAGCTTCTCATCCTTATTTAATACAATTCTAATTGGATTTATTCCAGTCCAATCTCTAACAGTTAAAGTTGGGTTGTCTTTTAAAACAGTATTTGTACCTACTAAAATGGCTTGCTCTTCTGCCCTCCATTTATGCACCATTTGCCTAGAGATTTCATTTGTTATCCAAACTGGTTTTTGTTCATCTTTCCTTTGTGGAGCAATAAACCCATCTTGTGTTTGAGCCCATTTTAAAATGATATAAGGGCGCTTTTTATTATGAAAGGTGAAAAATCGTTTATGATGTTCTATACATCGGTCTTCTAAAACACCAACAATTACATGACATCCTGAATTGATAAGTTTTTCAATGCCTTTACCAGCCACTACGCTATGAACATCTTTTGTGCCTATAATTACATTAGGAATTTGATGCTCAATAATCAAATCACTACATGGAGGAGTTTTTCCAAAATGACTACATGGTTCTAGAGTAGCATAAAGCGTTGCACTTTTAAGTAAAGATTTATTTGTTACAGATGCAATTGCATTTACTTCGGCGTGGTTTCCTCCATAGG
>JARRKS010000377.1:0-3200 GCA_037387865.1 Flavobacteriaceae bacterium | reverse complement strand
CTCGAGATTGTTGGGTAACCTTTGTAGCTAATTATGGAAGAACCTTCAATGTCTACTTCTAAATCATCTTCTACATAAACGTTACAATTTCCACTTCCTTCTACATATATTTCACACGAATTTGATTTTATTGGAAAGGCGTTAAAATTTCCAGAACCATAGATCTCTATATCAAGTTTTTCTAAATTCTCAAAATTTTTATTCCCAGTAATATTACCACTTCCTTCAATATAGACATCAAGCCATTTTGCACCTTGATTGGTATTTAAATCTATGGAACCAGAACCCTCAAGTATAACTTCCATATATTCCTGACTTATAATATCATTGACGACTATGCTGCCAGAACCGATTAACCTGACATAATTCATCTCTGGCACCTTTACATGTATTTCTAGTTGACTGTTTTTATAACATCCATCTTGAAGTTCAGCTTTCCAAACTCCGTTACTAACACCTCTTTTTAATTTGTCTATAATATTTCGATGACCAGTTACAGTGACTTCTTGAGTATTGGATTGCGAGATAATGACATGATCTGTTCCAGAACTTCTTATCCCTGAAAAAGAATCTAAAGGAATGGTTTCCGTAATGATGGCTCCGCTGCCTGTTATACAATCCTCATCAGTAGTACATGAAATGGTGACAATACAACTTAAAAGCATTATTATAGTTTTAATTTTAATAGATTTCATAATTGTTTCTTTTATAATTGATTTGATTATTCGATTTTCTAATAATTGATCTGAAAAAGATTCTTTGCTTAATGACGATAAGTTTTTAAGTATGTTACGCTTATTTTAAATTTACATATCAAATTCAGTTTCAACATCTTTTGTTTTCTTTTTGTAATTGAACAATTTATAGCTGACGTTGAACAACAGGATAGGGGATTCATTATTAAAATCACCTACAAGATTCATATTAGTAGTGTTGGTATAAAGTTCATAATTTAAAGATTGCAATACATCTTTCAATTGCAGATTTACGGATAAGTTGCCATCAAGAAATTGTTTTTTCAAAGCAATATCGACAAAAAAATAATTACTTAACTCTCCTTGAGAACGTGCAGTTTTACTGGCATAATAGCCTATCACTTGAAGCGATGTTGTGTTGTTTATATTTATGGAGTTAACTAATTGTGAAGTCCATGAGAAATCATCATTACTCGATTTTACACCATCAATATTTGCCCAGATATCATAATAAAATAGGTTAGCATTGGCATTGATACTCCACCAATCTTTAACACTAAAGTTGTACATTAATTCTGTACCAATAGCTTTATCTCCAGCATCGTTATGGAAAATGGTATGTATTTTATCATCGTCTTCAACTGTTAGCTTTTGTTCTATTTTGTTTTTTGTAGTTCTGTAATATAGATTGGCGGCAAAAGATGTTTGTTCTTTACTGTAACTATAACCTATTTCGTTGTTTCTCACAATCTCCGGAATTAAATACGGATTACCTTCAGAATAGAAATAATCATCCTGAAACTCTGGATATGGATTCATATAGTATTCATCTGGTCGATTGATACGGTTAGTTAATGCAAACTTTACATTTGCGTTTTCGTTTAAGTTCTTACTTAATGAAACTCCAGGAAAGAAGTTGGTTTTGTGGTACTTGTATTCTTCGTTGGTGTTTTTACTTATTAATACTCTGTCTGTGTATTCCATTCGTAATCCAAAAGAGGTACTTAATCCCCAAAAAGAACTGTTTAAGTTTAGATAAGTAGCGTAATCACCTTCGTTAAATGTATATTTCCCTGTATAATCAGGATGATTTACCCAATCGTTTTGTTCATAATCAAATTCAGAATAGATAAAATTTAAAAAACGATTGTATTGATGGTAGGAGACTCCTGTTTCTAAATTTGTTTTCTCTGAAATAACATTTGTATAATCGGCATCAAATCTTAAATCGTTACTGTTGTTCTTATTAGAGATATCTAATCTATAAAAAGAATTAAGGCTTCATCATCATATAAAACGGATTATATTTATGCTCCTCGGTGCTTTCAGGGATTGTATAACCAGAATTAGTGTTTAGTACAGCACCATCTATTTTAGTATAACCTGTATGGAAAGAATACGAGAAATTGGTTTTTTCGTTTGGGTTATAATCCAATCCGAATCTAAATCCCAAATTAGAATCGGTAATTCTTCTATCTTGAAGCATGCTGGCATAATGCGTATTATCTTCTTTGTAAAGTGTTCGGTAATAATTATTATTTGCTGTTTTTGTGTAATCTCTCCATTCAGCTCCAAAAGAATAACTTACTTTTTCTTTGTTTAGATTTACGGTTATATCTCCAGCATATTTATCTTTTGTACCTATAGTTGCATTTACCATTCCGTTGAATCCTGAAGCAACTCCTTTTTTAAGAATAATATTAATAATGCCTGCTCCACCTTCAGCATTGTATTTAACTGATGGATTGGTGATAACTTCTATATTCTTAATATTGTTGGCTGGTGTTTGCTTTAAAACATCCTGTGCATTTAAGGTGGTAGGTTTTCCATTAATGAGGATAATAAAATTAGAACTACCTCTTAATTTTACGTTGTTATCCGAATCAATTTGAATTGAAGGTGAAAGCCTTAAAGCATCTACTGCAGTTCCACCAGTAGCTAGCAAGTTTGAACTAACGGAAAGTACTTGTCTATCAACAGTATTTCTAATAGCTTTTGTTTTAGAAGTAACTACGACTTCGGATAGTTCCTCAAGATTGGGCTTTAGATAAATTGTTCCTAAATCAATATTCATAGTTGAAGTATTAAAATCTATCGGATCAATAATGTGCTCTTTATAACCCATAAAACTGATTTTTAAATAATAATCTCCTTGAGATATTTTTCCCAGAATAAATAGACCGTTGTCATCACTAATAGTTCCAGTAATTATGTTTGAATCACTTTTATTGTAAATTGCAACTGTTGCATATGGAACTGCATCCTCTGTTTTGTCTTCGAGAATTTTTCCAGAAATTTGCCATTTAACATCAGAAGCCGAAAGGATATTTGTAACTAAAAACAAGGCTATAATTAATTGTTTAAGTTTTGATTGTTTCATGATTTCTATGATTTTATAGAACAAATGTCCATCAGAAATCAATGATAATCGACCGACTAAAAAAAGTCGAACGCTTTTTTGAAAACAAATTGGTTCGACTTTTTTGGAGTAAACGTTCGACTTTT
>JARRKS010000376.1:0-2654 GCA_037387865.1 Flavobacteriaceae bacterium | reverse complement strand
ACTTAAACTAAAGGAGAATACTTCATATACTTTACAGATTAGTTATGTAGGCATGATAACACATCATGAAATCATTACAACTTCTGAAAACGATATGATAAAGAATTTCAACCTTATGCCAGATAACACTCTTGATCAGGTAGAACTTATTTACGAAATGCCAGTAACGATCAAAGGAGACACTTTAGTTTACAATGCAGATTCATTCATGGATGAAACCGATAAAAAGTTAGAAGATGTACTCAAGAAACTACCCGGTGTTGACATTAATGATGATGGTGAAATTGAAGTTGAAGGGAAAGTTGTTGATAAGGTCATGGTAGAAGGCAAGGATTTTTTTGACGGCGATACCAAACTAGCAACAAAGAATATACCAGCTGATGCATTAGACAAAGTACAGGTATTAAGAAATTATGATGAAGTGAGCCAACTTCAAAATGTGAGAAGTAATGAAGATAATATTGCTATAAATATTAAACTAAAAGAAGGGAAAAAGAACTTTTGGTTTGGTGAAATTACAGCTGGTTTAGGACCAGACGAACGTTATTTAGCTCACCCAAAACTGTTTTATTACAGTCCAAAATATAGTATCAATATTATTACAGACATCAATAATATTGGAGAAGTTCCTTTTACCATGCGTGATTATTTTAAATTTACAGGTGGCTTCAAAGGTCTTCATCAAAGAAGCGGAACAGGCTTTAATGTAGAAGCACAAGACATGGGGTTTTTAACCATGCAAAACAATAAAGCCAAAGCTATCGATACTAAATTTGGAGCTGCTAACTTTAGCTATTCGCCAAAAAAGACTTGGGATTTAAGTGGTTTTGCCATTTATTCTGGAACACGTACAGATTTAGAACAAAATAGCATAAAACGTTACGTGCAGTCTGAAACTGGAGATATTCCTCCACCTGATGAAACTACACAGAGCAAAACACACCAGAAGGTAGATTTAGGCTTATTTAAGTTAAGTTCTAGTTATAAACCTAATAGCAAGAATCATTTAGATTATGATATTTTTGGGAAAGTTTCAAAGCAAAATGAATATCAGGACTTTTACTCTTCAATTTTACAAAATATCGATGAAGTTCAGGAACAAAGCCCTTTTAGTTTAAATCAAAATTTTAATTACTATTATACCTTAAACGAAAAAAACATTTTTGCACTCGAAGTTCAGCATTTATGGCAGGATGAAAACCCTTTTTACAATGCGGCTTTAGAGCAATCTGATCAGTTTCAATTTACAGATATACTCGGTCTTGATACAAACCAATCAATATTGAGTACTGCTCAAGATAAGCGTGTAAAGACCAATAAGGTAGATGCTAAAATTGATTATTGGTATGTATTAAATCAAAAAAGTAATTTGAATTTTACTTTAGGAACTTTATTAAGCAAACAGCAGTTTGATTCTAACATTTATCAGATTTTAGATAATGGGAGTCATTATGAGCTTGAAAATGCACAGGTTGATATTTTAAATGATGTAAAGTTCAATTTCAGTGATGTTTATCTAGGTCTTCATTATAGATTAAAGTCAGGTATTTTTACTTTCAGTCCAGGGTTTTCTGTACATTCATATACAACCAAAAATCAGCAATTTGGTAGTCAAGTTAAAGATAACTTCATAAGATTATTACCAGATTTTGACACAAGAATTCAACTTAAAAAAAGTGAAACATTAAATTTGAGATATAATATGCAAAACAGCTTTACTGATGTTGATCAATTGGCCGAAGCAGCTGTTTTTAATAATTATAATGTATTATATCAAGGAAATAGAAATTTGGAGAATTCTCTTTCTCACAACTTGAATTTAAGTTATTATAGTTTCAATATGTTTAATTATACTAATGTGTTTACGTTTGTCAATTATAGTAAGCGAGTTGATGAAATTCGATCAAGATCAGAATTTTTAACCTATCCAAATCCAATACCTGGAGAACCAGACATACAAACAACAAGTCAGCTTTCAACATCATTTAATTCAAATTTTGCAGACGAATCTATAATGGCTGACGCCAGATTTGAGAAAAGTTTCAGTAAAATAAAAGCTTCAATTGGTGCAAATATTTCATATACTAAATTCAATCAGAAAAATAAATTTTACACGCAAAGTCCATTTGCCAATATGGATGTTTATTTTCTTAATAGCTTTATTTTTAAAGCAGATTATTCTTATTTTAATTTTAAGAATGAACAGCAAACATTAAATAATTACAGTTTCTTTGATGCAAGCTTGTCTTATCAAAAGAAAGACAGTAAATGGGAATATAAAGTTGGAGCCACAAATATTTTAAACACCAAATCACTTAATCAAGACAATTCCAATACTTTGTATACAAGTGTTAGTGAATATTTTATACAACCTCGTTATATCATGTTCAGTATTAAGTACAATTTATAAATCACTAAACATTTAATTTACATTAAAAACACCTTTTGATAATTTTCAAAAGGTGTTTTGCTCTTTTATTTAACTAATTCTTAATTTTTAGAAAAAATACATTTCAATTTCATTCTATACTTTTCAACTTGAAATGTTATGCGTAATTTTTTAACACCCAAATGACCAATAAGGCCTATAAAAAAAGAAAAGTTGATCTTTTAGTTATATCAGATATCCATTTAGGAACCTATGGTTGCCATGC
>JARRKS010000375.1:0-4856 GCA_037387865.1 Flavobacteriaceae bacterium | reverse complement strand
AAATGGTGAAATTAGGTAGAAAGACAATTCAACTAGGTTTGAATAGTAGTCAAATCGAACATATTGCCATTATTTATATTAATTATAATATATAAACAACAATACGCGTTTAGGCATATCTTAAAATTGCTCAAAGTGTAATTTTACAATTCATCTGCAAATTCTTTTGGGGTCTTGCCATAATGTTTTTTGAATAGCGTACTAAAATATTTTGGGTCTTGAAATCCTGAATCATATGCTATATCTGAAATGCGGAAGTGAACCTTATTTTTCATTAACTCTTGTGCATGGTTTAGCTTTATTTTAATAATTAAATCTGAAGGCGACATTTGAATAAGTCCCTTTAATTTTCTAAATAAATTAGATCTACTCAATCCCATAAGTTCACATAAATTATCTATAGAAAAGTCTTTGTCAGTAAGGTGTTCTTTTATAATTTTAATAACATCTGACAAAAAGGTTTCGTCTGGTGACAATGCTTTTTCTACTTTTTTGTCTTCAAGTAAGTGGGATACGTTCTCTCTGGATTTTATCAGATTATTTATAGTAGCTTTTAGTATTTCAATATTAAATGGTTTCTCAACATAAGCATCCGCACCAGTCTGTAAACCTTCAATTTTATCTTCGACACCTACAAGAGCCGTAAGCATAATTACAGGAATATGACTGGTTTTAAAGTTTGATTTTATCAGATCACAAAGTTCTTTACCATTCATTTCTGGCATCATAATATCCGTAATAATAAGATCAGGGTTTTTAGAAAGGGCAATTAACAAACCTTCTTTTCCGTTGGCCGCCTCAATTATAGTGTAACTTTCATCGAGCTCATTTCTGACAGCTTTTCGTAACTCTTCATTATCCTCAACTAATAATATGAGTTTGTTTTTGTATATTAATTTGTCAATCTTATTTAACTTATCTATACTTCGGGTTTCTTCTAGCAAGAATTCATTATTGTAGTGTTTTGTTCCATTTGGCATTATAATGGTAAATTTAGACCCTAAATTTTCTTTGCTTTCCAATAATATTTTCCCTCCGTGAAGTTCAACAATCTTTTTTGAAAGCATTAATCCTAGACCGGTTCCAGGAATGCCTTTATTAGAAACATTGGTCCCACGGGTAAAACGTTTAAATATAAGTTCCTGCTGTTTTTCTGGAATACCCATACCATTGTCTATAAATTCAATATAAAGTGAATCGCCCTTTACATAGCCATTAATTTTAATTTCATCTCCCTCATTGCTGTATTTAATAGCATTGGAAACTAAATTATAAAATATACGATTCATTTTTGCGACATCGAACCAAACTGGTATGTGTTTGGCATCTAATATAATGTCTAATGAATATTCTTGTAAAATTGGCGTAAAATTATTAATAACATCTTGCAAACAATCTTTTAAATCGACCTTACCAACCGAAAGTTTGAATTGATTCTTATCGATTTTTTGAAAGTCTAAAAGTTGAGTAACATATTCGTTAAGATTTTGTGTGTTTCTTTGTATAAGCTCCATTGACTTTTCAACATCTTGTTGGTTGGATAATTGTTTAACGAGTAATTGTATTAATGATACTGGAGTCCGAATATCGTGAGCAACTTCTATAAAGAATTTTATCCTGTTTTCATTAAATCTTTTCTGCATATTGGCCTTGGACACTTTATAAATTAGAAAAATGAGAAAGCACGTTAATAAAAAATAAGTAACGAATGCTGTAATTGTTTTCCAGAATGGTTTTTTAACCTTAATATTTAAGACATATTCGTTTTTAGATTTTTCTCCATCAGCATTATAACCAGTAGCTCTTAACTGATAATTTCCCGGCTCTAAATTTGAATAGGTTACTTTCTCGTCACCATAAAGCTTTTTATGGTTTTTATCATAACCTATTAATTTGTATTCAAAATGATTACGCCCAGAGCCGTGAAATTTAAGTGTCTCAAAATTAAATGATAAAGAGTTTTGGTCGAAATCTAGAACTATGTCATCAACATAATTAATATTTTTACTCAATGTAAGGCTATCAGGCTTCTTACCATTAATTTGAAAATTCGATATATAAATTTTTTCTATCTCATGGTCTCTTTCCAAATCTAAAGGTTGAAAAATTACGACGCCTTCTGGTCCTCCGAATGCCAAACTTCCATCTTCAAGTACATATGAGGCACCTGTACCAAACTCCTCGCCATAGACCTGAAGAAGATGCTAGAAATAAGTTCTGCATATTATCCTTCTTTACAGAAAAGACAGTTCCTATTCCTTGATTTGAATTGATTCCAATATTTTCGATGGTTTCATCACTTAAATTGAATTTATAAAATCCATTTGTACAACCAATCCAAATAGCATTGTTTAAATGATCAAAATTTAAATTATGAATTTCATTTAGGTTATTAAAAATGTCCTCATGTAATTTACGCACACTCTTATTCCTAGTGTTGATCTCATATAAACCAGTGTTGGAGCCCGCGTAATTTATTTCATCATATCCTTGAACAAGATATCTTACTAAACCAATATCATAATTGGTTACAAATTTCTCATCATAATAATGAATCAATGGCCCGTCATTACCAACGGAAACCCATAAATTATCGTCAAAAACAGCTTTTTGTTGTAATTAGTGAATTTTTGATCTGAAAATTTACTCAAACCATTTTCTGTACCAAACCACAAATCTCCATTTTCATCTTCAAATATTGCCCTTATAGTATTATCATTTATACTATTGGGGTCATTTAAAACGTGGCTTAATTGTTTAAAAACATTGTCTTTTTCATAGATAATATTTATACCTCCTTCTCTTAATCCCAACCAATAGGTATTATAATTGTCAACATATATTTCATAAATACTATTTTGGCTTATGGTGTTAATTTCATCTAAATCATGGCTGAATATTTGATTGATTTTAAGATATTCATCAATAACTAAAAGACCCAATCTATCAACGGCTACTAAAGCATTGTTTTGTTTATCGAATTCTATTTTCCTTATGGCATACGTCTTTTGCTGTAATTCCTCAATGTAAATAGGTTTTAGTTCTGGTCCATTTTTTATAAAGAGCCCTTCCGTTTCTGTGCCAATCCAAAGTCTTTCCTTGGAATCTATTGCTATACTGATGACATCCTTTTGCTCTAAAAGAATTTCTTGTAATGATAAGGCGTCTAAATCTTTATCAAAACTATATATATAACATCCTTTTCCACTTGCCACGAAGATTTTATTTTTAAATACTAATACTTCCCTATTAATGAATGTTTCAGGCTGGAGAAGTTTTGAAGTCTTTTTAGTTTTAATATTATAAATAAGAAAGCCATAATCGAGTCCTATTATTAGTCTTTCATTATCTAATCTAGCGATCGACAAAAACCTCTTTCCTTCTTCTTGTAAAATTTTATCAAAGTGTTCATACTCATAATCGTATTTTATCAAGTAGCCATTAGGACTAATCATATATAAAACACCATCAAAATTTAATATCTCTATAATGGAGGTCCCTTGAACAGAAATTATATTCTCAAGGTCATAGTTCTTAATTTCTAAATCTGAATATCGATTAAGGCCTTTGTCCGAGCCAATCCAAAAATAGCCAAGACTGTCTTTTTCGAAAGTGTTAATAATACCATTTAATAACCCCTCTTCATTATCTATACGCACCACTTGTTGCGCATAAGAACTAAAAGAAAGTATTAAGCAGAAAATAAATAAATAATAAAATGATAGAAATTTTCTCATCAAAGTAAATTTAATAATTTAATAAGACATCATAAAAAAAGCCCAACGTTTTATAATTGGACTTTTTTCTAGTTAAATTAATGTACTTGTGTTCTTAACCACCAATCCCTATCGGAATTATACTTGTATTTAATTTTAAGTTTTTCCAACTCTAGTCGCAAATCTTCTTCTATTTTATCAAATTCTGGATCATTAATTAGATTGTTCATTTCGCCCGGATCGTTTTGCAAATCATAAAGTTCATCAATATCATCCTCTAAAAAGGCATCAATTAACTTGAACCTCTTAGTTTTAATGGCCAACATATTTGGCCCAGCATAAGGGTAGGCATCGTCAACATAATACTCAAACATAAAAGAATCACGCCAATTATTATTTTCTTCGTTTTCGTCAAACAACTTTAGCATTGATTCTCCTTGCATGTATTCTGGTGCTTCTACACCTGCCAATTCAAGTATGGTTGGTGCCAGATCTATATTCAATGCATTCTCTTCGATAATTGTACCTGCCTTAATCTTTTTGGGATACCTCATTAACATAGGAATTTTCATAGAATTTTCATAAGCAATTCTTTTGTCCCAATACCCATGTTCACCCATAAAATAGCCATTATCGCTACTGTATATTATTACCGTATTGTCCAATTCTCCCATCTCTTCAAGAGTGGCCATTACTTTACCTAAAGATTCATCTACCGCTAGGAGGCATTCCAAAAGTTTTTTAAACTTATCTCCTTTTATAGGCCAAGGTTTCGGAGCAATTGTGTCCGATGGTATGTAGTCTTTCCATTTAGAATCCCATGCTTTTATTCTTTGCCACTCGGGTTTACTTTTGAAATTTTCAAGGTGTGTATTATATGGAGGTACAGGTAGTGAATCTTCACTAAAAATATTGTCGTGTCTCGGTGCTGGCGAATGGTTTTCATGTACCGCTTTGTGCCATAAATTAAGACTAAAAGGTTTATTTGGATCTCTTTTTTCTTTTAACCAGCTAATAGCCTTATCGGTCAAAATATCTGTCATGTATCCCTTTTCTTGATATTCTTTACCGTTATCATTAACTATAGGATCAAAATACACTCCCTGACCTATAAAACTAAACCAATAATCAAAACCAGGT
>JARRKS010000374.1:0-4057 GCA_037387865.1 Flavobacteriaceae bacterium | reverse complement strand
TATATCTTTTTTGATAGCCTCTATTGTGGCTTCTCTATCTGTGTCTTGACGGAAATCTAAAAGCTCATCCAAAAACTTTTTGATACTTGCAAATAAACCTTTCGCATCTTTCTTAACAGCCTGTTTTGATTGTTCTACATTCTGCTCATGCTTTGCTTCTTCTTCAGAAAAATTAAACTTACTTTCTTCCATATCTATTCAAAATTTTCGCCAAATTTTTGCTTTAGGCTTTGTAGAACTGCTTTTATATCCTGTTCTTTTTCCTTTGGGTAAATGAGTAAAGCCTCATCTTTATCTACAATAATATAGTCGTTCACACCATCAACAACAACTAGTTTGCCTTTATTAGTTCTTATAATATTTCCTTTTGAATTTGACACTAATGTCTTGGCATTTATAATAGCATTATTATCATGATCTGTATCAATTTTATCGTACAGACTTACCCAAGTTCCTAAATCGTTCCAATCAAATTCTGCTGGAAGAACATATACATTATCAGATGTTTCCATAATGGCATTGTCAACAGAAATGTTTTCTGCTTTCATGTAATTCTCTTCAATAAATTTGTCCTCAAGGTCTGTATTATAAACTTCAATTCCTTTCTCAAATAAGGCATAAAGTTTAGGTTGACCTTTTTTATAGGAATCTATTATACTATTAACATGCCATATAAAAATTCCTGCATTCCATAGAAAGTTGCCTTGAGCCAGAAATTCTTTAGCGGTTTCGTAATTGGGTTTTTCCTTAAATTGATTCACAGATTTAATATTATCATTTGATGAAGCATCAAATTCTATATAACCATAACCTGTATTGGGAAATGTGGGTTGAATACCCAAAGTCATCAAAGCATTATGCGTTGAACAAAAGTCGAATGATTGTTGAACGTTTTTTACAAAAGTGTCTTCATCTTCAATCCAATGATCACTGGGTGCAACAATAACTAGAGCATCAGGATTTTCCTTCTGAATTTTTAATGACGCATATAAAATACATGGTGCTGTGTTTCTTAATGCTGGCTCTAAAACCACTTGCCTTTTCGTTAGATTTGGTAGTTGTTTAAATACTAAATCATTATACAGTTCATTAGTTAAAATGAAAATATTTTCTTCAGGAATTACCTTGCTTAAACGAAAAAACGTTTTTTGAATTAAAGTTTCTCCAGTTCCCAACATATCATGGAATTGTTTTGGAAAAGCTTTTGTACTTACTGGCCAAAATCTTGATCCTACACCTCCTGCCATTAATATAGCGTAATGGTTTTTACTCATAAATAATTTTAAATTACCTCAACTTCTGCATTTGGATTGAAAAGATACAACTTTCCAGTTTTAATCTCAATACATTCATAACGTTTAACACGTTTATTTCCTTTTTTAAAAATTTTACCATTATATAGCTTAAATGTGTTGCCAAAAGGAATCTCAAAAACATAGGTTTTATTATTAGGTTCATCGAATTGTTTTAAGATTCTTGATAAATTAATATCTGTATCGCTACTAGCTTTAGGGTTTTTAAAATGTTTTGCTAATACAGGTAAAATATCTTCTGGAAAAACTTCAGGGTTTAGAAAAGGTAACATTAAATGCTGAAAACATCGTTTCCATTCTATACCGTGAGGTTTGATAAATTTACCATGAGTTTTATGGGTTTCAAAGTGTGCTATTTCATGAATGAGTGTAATTAAAAAACGATATTTATTCAAGTTTGCATTAATTGTTATCTGATGCTTGTTGTTAGTTAACTTACGGTAATCACCATGTCTGGTTTTTCGTTCTTTTTTTATTTTTACTACCAAATTATCATGCTCTAAAAGCTTTAAAACTTTTGATAAAGAAGCTGATGGAATATATTCTTGTAATGTACTTTGCATTGCTCAAAAATATGGCAAATAATTAAAATCTTTCGCTAATATCTTTTAAAATCTTAATTTGTAGAAAACTTAACTATGTTCATTATAAAAGTTAAAGAAGAGCTTATACAGCATTGTACCCAGCAAATTTCAAAATACAATTTTGGGAAACGTTCTCAAGCTAATGGTACACCAGAACAACAACTTACAGGAATAATTGGTCAAAGTGTTATTATGGAGCTTTTTGGTATAGGAATTTATATTTTTTGTAGTTATCATAAAAACAAGAAAGAACTAACCATTTGTGGTTGGATTACTAAAGAAGATTTTATACAGAAAAGACGTTTTTATAAAAAAGGTTCAACAAGAACGAGATCAGATAACTCTACTTTTCAAACATTTTCTGACTTGTATGAAATAGATAATACAGACTTGAATCAGGTTAATAGCCTTAATGAATTGAAAAACGAATTAGTGCAATTGTAGCAATGCCTGTCCTCACCTATAAAAATAAAAAGATATTAAGTATCTTTACTATCCTACAATAAAATCTATCTTAATTTATTAAGTGGCAGCTCAAGGCAACAAAGAGATTACGATTGCTGTTTTGCCTTTTCAGGTATTAACAGATATAGAAAAATTAAATCCTATAATGCTAGGATTTACTGAAGATCTTATTACCAATTTCTCTAGATTTATTGGACTTTCAGTAATTTCTCATTATTCTACAATGCATATTAAAGACGCATCAGATAGAGTTGCAATTAAAAAGTTAGATGTAGACTATATTGTAACTGGAAGTTTTCGTCCTTATAAGGATAAAATTCGTATCAGTATTCAACTTATAAGTACAAAAGAAAATAGTGTGGTTTTTGCTGGCCAACATTTAGAGACTCCTGAATCTATATTAAACGTTGAGGATGCTATTACAAGCCAGATTGTAAATGTATTACAGCAGCAGATTGACTATGATTTGTTATCATATTCATACGAAAAGAAAAATACCAATTTAGATGCTTATATATACTGGTTGAAAGGCATGTCTGTAATGTATAAGGGCACTCTTGAAAGTGATCTAAAAGCCAGAGATTATTTTAATAAAGCTCTTGAGATTGACCCAAATTATGCAAAGGCATATACAGGAATTTCATTATCCTATTTCAATGAATGGAGTTGCCAAGTTTGGGACAGATGGGAAGTAAGCAGTAAAGGCGCTCAAAAATATGCTTTAAAAGCATTGGAGCTTGACCAAAACGATTATCAGGCTCTTATGGTTTTAGGAAGAACATATTTATATACTGAAGAGTTTGAAAAGGCAGAACATTATTTCAGAAAATCTTTAAGAATGAATCCTAACGATGCCAAAAACCTAATGCAAATTGCATTCTTAATGGTTTATTTGGGATATTCTGATGAAGCTTTGCAACTATATAATAAAGCTAATGTTTTGAATCCGTTTCATCAAGACAAGTATTTAACTTATGGTTCTTTTATTTATTTTGAGTTGGGAGAATATGAGAAATCCATTGAAATTTCTAAAAAAATAAAAATTGATGAAACTTGGATTGATTACCCTGTTTTTTTAGCTGCATCCTATTTTAATATAAACGATTTAGAAAATGCTAATAAATATTGGAATCTATTTTTAAAGAATTTTAAAAATCATATTAGTTCAGGTAACGAACCAAGTGAAAAAGAAGCTATTGAATGGCAAATTAATGTGAATCCATTTAAAGAAAAAACTAACTTAAAAGCATTTTGGCAATATGTTTTAGGTTCAGAAAAAATTAAAAAAAGTATTAGACCAAATAATTCTAATCAAAGCACTACTTCATTCATCAAGAAGGGCGATATGTGGGAACTAGCTTATCAAGGAGACATCATATTGCTTAAAGATGCAAAAGGATTTCATGACATTGCAACAATGATTGTTGAGCCTAATAAAGAATTTCATTGTATGGAACTTATGGGAAATACTACCAATGAGAATAGTGCAACTACAACAATTGATAGTAAAGCAAAACTGGAATACCAAAAACAAATCAAAAAGCTGTTAATTGAAATTGAAGATGCCAAAGAATTTAAAAACTTTGAATTATTATCAAACTTGGAAGATGAATATGATTCTTTAGTAAATCATTTATCAAAATCTTTAGGTCTTGATGGTAAACCCAGACAATTAGGCTCTAATATTGAAAAAGC
>JARRKS010000373.1:0-4360 GCA_037387865.1 Flavobacteriaceae bacterium | reverse complement strand
TTATTATCAAGATGAATACCTAATAAATCTAGCTCTTTACAGACCAATTGTCTCATATTTTGAGAATTTTCACCGATTCCTGCTGTAAATACAATGGCATCTAATCCATTTAAAATAGTAGCATAACTACCAATATATTTTTTTATACGATAAGCATTCATTCTCATCGCCAATTGACATTCTTCATTACCACGTGATGCCTCATTTTGAATATCCCTTAAATCACTGAAACCAGTAAGACCAAGCATACCACTTTTCTTCTGGAAAATTGACTTTATTTCATCTATTTCAATGCCTAACCTCTCATTTAGGTAAAAAATAATTGAAGGATCAATATCACCACAACGTGTTCCCATGATTAAACCACCTAAAGGAGAGAATCCTAAAGAATGATCAATACTTTTACCATTTTTAACAGCAGTCATACTGCAACCATTGCCTAAATGAATAGTTATTATTTTAGATTCTTTTTTGTCTAAAAACTCTATAGCTTTTTCAGAAACATATTTATGACTAGTGCCATGAAACCCATATACACGTATATTATAGGTGTCTAAAAACTCATTGGGTATTGCGTATTTATATGCGTATTCCGGAATGGTTTGATGAAATGCTGTATCAAAAACGGCTACTTGTTTAGCATTAGGAAATATCTCTTCAGCCACTTCAATACCCTCTAAATTTGCAGGATTGTGTAGTGGAGCTAGCATAGACAAAGCTTTAATTTTTTCTTTTACAACAGTTGTGATTTTGGTAGTACCTGTAAAATGTTTTCCACCATGAACCACTCTATGTCCAACAATTGAGATGTCGTCTGGAGATTTTAGTATTCCGGTATTTTTTTCTAAAAGTTGTTTTATCAAAAGCTCCAGACCCATTTTATGATTTAGTATTGAAGCCGTCAGTTTAATGGTATCGTTTTGAGTTTCAAATTTGAAATTGGCATCTTCAAAACCAATGCGTTCAATCAGACCAGAACATAGGATAGTTTCATCTGGCATTGAAAATAATTGAAATTTTAAAGAAGAACTACCTGAATTGAGGACTAATATTTGCATTGATTAAAGTATTGATTAAAGTTCTTGGGCTTGAATGGCAGTTATTATAACAGTACTATAAATATCATCAACAGTACATCCTCTACTAAGATCGTTAACCGGTTTGTTGAGACCTTGCAGAACTGGTCCAATGGCTAATGCTCCTGTTTCTCTTTGCACTGCTTTATATGTGTTATTTCCTGTATTTAAGTCTGGAAAGATTAAAACACTAGCATGACCAGCTACATCTGAATCTGGCAATTTACTTTTTCCTATACGCATGTCTACTGCAGCATCATATTGTATAGGGCCTTCGATTTTTAAATTAGGTGCTTTAGTTTTTACAATTTTTGTTGCTTCTCTAACTTTTTCAACATCTATACCTTTTCCAGAAGCACCAGAAGAATAAGAAAGCATGGCGACTTTTGGCTCTATACCAAAATCTTTTGCAGTTTGAGCCGAAGAAATAGCAATTTCTGCTAATTCTTCAGCATTTGGATTTGGATTAATGGCACAGTCTCCAAAGACAGAAATTCTGTCTTCAAGACACATAAAGAACACAGAAGAAACAATGTTTACTCCTGGTTTAGTTTTTATAAATTGAAGAGCAGGTCGTAAAGTATGTTGAGTTGTATGAATAGCGCCAGAAACCATTCCATCAGCATGACCTTTATAAATCATCATGGTTCCAAAATAAGACACGTCAGACATAGCATCTCTTGCCATTTGCAAATTAACATTTTTATGTTTTCTAAGTTCATAAAAGGTATTGACATAATCTTCAAAATGAGGAGAATTAAATGGGGAAACAATATTTATAGAATTAATATCTAAAAAAATATCAAATTTCTTAATGCGTTCTTTAATCTTTTCTTCATCTCCTATTAATGTTAATTCAACTACATGCGCATCAATCAATCTTGCAGCCGCACGCAATACACGCTCATCATAACCTTCAGGCAAAACAATATGTTTTTTGTTTTTTAAAGCACGTTGCAACAAATTATATTGAAACATTCTTGGAGTTAATATTTCAGATTTGAAAATAAGTACCTCCGTTGACAGCAATTATTGGGACAACGCTTGAAAGACCTTCAATAAGTTTTAAAATTGAATCTTCAGGTAACAGGCCTCCAGTTAATACAATTCCGGAAATTTTTGGATAATTTTTGGATATGTTGGCTTGAAGAGCTCCAAGAATGATGTCTGCTCTATCTCCAGGTGTGATTACTAAAGCATTTTCTTTGAGATGTGTAAGATAATTTCGCAATTGCATAGCACCTACTCCAAAATGTTCGGTCAGGTTATTTTGCATATCTTTTCCAAAGATTACCTTACCATCCAAAGCACTTGAAATCTCTTTAATAGTTGGGCTAGACAAACTTTTAATTTTTGGAATCACTGTTATATCAGTACCATTATTAATACGTGATTTTAACAAACCTTTTAATGTAATGAGATTTTCAGGATTTGTTTTGTTGATCATTAATGAAAGAACATCAACATCTTGGCTAAAAGTATCATATGCCAATTGAATACTGTCAACAATTTCTTTGAAATCCTTTTTATCACCACGAGAGACAATGATTACTGGAAGACCTAAATTTTTTGATATCAAAATGTTAATATCCAATTCTAGAATAGCACTTTCATGTGAAAAATCGGTGCCTTCTACCAAAACAAAATCAAATAGATCTTCGAGGTATTTGTACTTTTGAATAATTCCGTCTATGACATCACCCGATTTACCTTGATTATATAATTCTTGTACCTGATTTCTAGTATAAGCAAAAGTTTTTTTATAGTTAATGTCTATCTCAAAATGTGACAGTACTGTATTAATGTGATGATCCATTTCACCTGCCTCAACATCTTCAATAATTGGTCTAAAATATCCTACTTTGGCAGTTTTTCCTAAAAGCATACGCATTAAGCCCAGAACAACAACAGATTTACCGCTGTTAGGCTCAATGGTTGCTACATAAATTCCTTTGCTCATTATTAATTTTACAGAGTTGTAAAGATAATTATTTACTCATTTTAATCGGAATAATTATTCCGATTCTAGAAATTACCTTATAAATGATACCACAAAATTAATACCTGTATATTGCGATAAAGATGATATTTGTCATAATCTGATTTTAAAATAAATAGAGGGTTAGCTCAACTATCATTCAAGTGTTAGTTCTCTAAACAAACTTTCCAAACTGGCATTCTTTTGGTTAAGCTGTAAAATTTTTAACTGGTTGTCGTGTGCAAAATCAAACACATAAGAACGCATATCTTCAGAGGTTGAAAATGTGATTTCATAAACAAAATCATGTGTATTGACTACACTTTTTACTTTAGGTAAGTTTTTAAGAAAAGCATCTTCTACTCTGTAATCAAATTCTACAATAACGGTTTGTTCTTTTTCAGTGCGAAGGTCTTTCAACTTTTTATTGGCAACAATTTCACCTTTATTAATGATAATGACACGATCACACATGGCTTCCACTTCCTGCATAATATGTGTTGAGAGAAAAACTGTTTTTTCTTTACCGATATTTTTTATAAGATTCCTAATATCTACCAACTGGTTTGGGTCTAATCCTGTAGTTGGTTCGTCTAAAATCAACACATCAGGATTGTGCAGTAAGGCATTAGCTAAACCAACACGTTGTCTGTAACCTTTAGATAATTGACCAATTTTTTTATGAGCTTCAGGAGTTAAACCAGTAAGTTCAATAACGTCTTCAATTCTCTGTTTATTCACTTTATGAACTGAAGCATTAAAAGCTAAATATTCGCGAACAAACATATCTAAATACAATGGGTTGTGTTCAGCTAAATAGCCAACACTTTGTTGTACATTGTTAGAGTCTTCTTTTACATCATAACCATTTACTTGTGCAGAGCCTTCGTTGGCTTCTATAAAAGTGGTGAGGATTTTCATCATGGTCGATTTTCCAGCACCATTAGGTCCTAAAAATCCAACTATTTCTGGTTTTTCAACTTTGAACGAAATCGCGTTAAGTGCTTTCTGATTTCCGTAGGTTTTGGTTATGTTTTGAACTTCTATAGACATGATTGCAAAATATATTCAAAAATAAACATAATATAATTTAAACGGACATTTAATTCATTTTCTTCAAAACTTCAATTAAAACGATAAAAAATCCTTTTTACTATTTTGATTTCTGAAAATATTATTTACATTAGCCACATAATTATGAGAACAACAGTAGATTATACATATTATAACTGGTTTTATTTCTTTTTTAGCAAAAAGATCGAGACGTTGTATGTATAATTTATAAACATAAATTTAAGTATAGGTC
>JARRKS010000372.1:0-4349 GCA_037387865.1 Flavobacteriaceae bacterium | reverse complement strand
AGATGAAGAACTCGCCCAGTTAAATCTCCACTTGAAGCATGCTACAGAAGGAAAAGGAACAACCATACTTATTTCCGGAGAAGCTGGAACAGGAAAAACCAAACTCGTTGAAACATTTCTGGAACAAGCAAAAAAGAAAGACGTCACTATTCTTTCAGGTTGGTGTCTTAGCGAAGTTACAACACCATATTTACCATTCATCGAAGCCTTCAATACTTACAATGCCCTCTTAAGAAAGGAAAAACGATCCTTCAGCTTACCACAAACTGAATTCCAACTTGGAGATCAGTTGTCGAATATAAATAACGACTATGGAATATCTGCAAGTGGAACCGGATCTCAAACACTAGAAATCCTGCAAAAGCCAAGTGGGTTTTCGCCTCAAATCTGGAGGGATCAAGTCTTCGCTGTAATCATTGACAAACTTCATTTAATCGCCTCTAAAAAGCCATTAATACTTTTCATAGACGACATTCACTGGGCAGATTCAGCCTCTTTAGCATTACTTCACTATATTGCACGTGCAGTAAAGAATTCCGAAAGAGCTATTGTCTTGGGGACGTTTAGAAGCGATGAACTTGTAGCTGACACTGAAGGTCATCCACACCCACTAGCTGAAATAATACGCATGATGAGGCGTGAAGATATCTTTGCTGAAATAAAACTCTCCAACCTTAACCAGTTTAATTTGAAAAAAATTGCAGAGGATATGATAGGGGGAAATTTGAATTCACAATTCATAGAAAAGCTTGCAACTGAAAGTAAGGGAAATCCCCTCTTCATCGTAGAGTCTCTGCGAATGCTTTCTGAACAGCAGGGACTCATATTTGATAACAATCAATGGAATATATCAATCACTGAACTAGGTTTACCGACCAAAATCAAAGATATAATCTTGCGAAGACTTTCAGTGCTAGACTATTCTCAGAGAAGAGTACTTGATGTAGCAGCCACTATAGGCGAAAAATTTGATATAAATATTCTATGCGCAGTTTTAGGAAAAGATGTTTTGGAAGTTCTTGAAACATTGAATATAATAGCACACAGTACCCGTTTGGTTTCAGTGGAAGAAAATTACTACAAGTTTGATCACGAAAGATCCCGTAAAACTGTTTATGAGGCAATTGCTTCACCACTTAAACAGGGATACCACGCCAAAATCGCCAAAATATTAGAAAGCTCTAAAGATATTGCTTTTCATCTCAGCGACTTAGCTTATCATTATGCCCATTCAGGAAATAAAGAAAAAGCCATTAAATATGCTTTGGTCGCAGCGAAAGACGAACTTGCGAAGTTTAGTAATCAACAAGCTATTCAACATTTTAAATATGTTCTCAGGAACATAAAAGAAGAACAAGTTGAACAGAAAAACGATGCTTTAGAAGGTCTTGGAGATGCTTATGCTGCCAACTCAATGTACGAAGAAGCAATAAAAACCTTTGACAAACTTGCTACTTCTGATATTGGTTTAGTACGCCTACGTGCCTTAAGAAAAGCAACGGACGCTGCTTTCCACAAGTGGGATAAACCTGACATCCTTCTAGAATACGCAAAAAAAGCAGAAGAGTTAGCATCGTTAAATCGTTTAGAAATGGGACGGATTATAAATAACAGAGGAAGAGCCTTCAGTTTGGGGGGACATGGAGACCTAAGCCAGGATTTAGAAGATTATAATACAGCTTTGGAAATATTTGAGGAAGAAAATTCGCTTGCTGATATTGCTGATGCACTGTGGAGAAGCGGCATTATTACATGTGCCCTTGGAAGTTTGGGAGAAGGTTTGAACCGACTTTTACGTTCCATCGCTATTTTTAGGGAAATTGGTGACACCCGCAAGGAGACAGAAGCTAATCTAGCTGCAGCACAGATATTTTTTGGATTAGGGTTTTTTTCAGTAGCTTTGTCCAAATATTCTACTGTCCATATTTTGGGTGAAAAATTAGGTATGTTCAATGAACTTGCTCAGGCAAGCTACGGGTTAAGCTTGATCCATGAACATGATGGAAATATAAGAGAAGCGCTGTCTCAGATTCTCAAAGTAATAGATTACCATAAAAAAACAAGATGCTAGCATATTTGCAACAGATAAATATGCCTCCCTAGTGAGACTTTATTGCAAGCTTGGTGATTTTGACAACGCAGATAAAGCATATAAAATTATGATTGAAACTGCACCTAAAGAGTTCAATAGGACGCGATCAGCAGTTAAAGCAATATTTAGTAATATTGATTCAACCAAAGCAGTCTACTTGACCGCTAAGGGTCATTTTGGAGAATCTAATATGATTTTCGAAAACAACCTTAAGCTTTTCAAAACACCTTTTCCCGTGGTTGGTTATGAAGTTAGGACTAGAGAAGACTATGCTTGGACTCTTGAGAAGCAAGGAAAAGGTGAAGAAGCAAAAGCTCAAATAGAAAAAACCAAAATCTTGCTGAAAAATGTTGAAAAAAAGCATGAATATGCTAATGTACAGTTGAATGTTGTAGCACCAAGGTTAGTTAATGCTGAGGAATCTTTTGAAATACGTCTTGATATAGTGAATATTGGGAAAAATGCAGCTAAACTTTCTAAAGTTTTAGGGATGAGCTCTTCTGAGTTCAAAACTTCGTGTTCGACATTTTTTTGTAGCCAAAGAAACAATGAAATCGAGATAGAGAGCAAAAAAGTTGGTGGATTCGATGTTGAAACAATCAAATTGAGTTCACAAACAAGTAAACCGGGTTCTTATACTTTGAATCCTGAAATTACATATGTTAATAACTTAGGCCAAACAAGAAAATCTAAAGCTAAACCGCTTACCATAAAAGTAGAGGAATCTAAACCTAAGTTTAGAGTGCTTCCAGACAGAATATCAACAGGAAGCTTAGAACTTGATCAATTACTTCTGGGGGGTATTCCTGAAAATTACGCTGTTGTTTTAACTGGATCTCCAAGCGATGAACGAGAAGTAATTATAAAGAATTTTCTGGAAGAAGGAACCAAAGAAGATCAAATCACATTTTTTGTAAGCACTGAAGCTGTTGGTTTGAAGAATCTTCTAGATGATCCAAATTTCATTCTTTTCTTGTGTAATCCTAAACCAAAAACTAAGGTTCCTGATCTTCCCAATGTCTACAAACTAAGAAGCAAAACTGATCTGACTAATCTGTCCATATCACTTGCTAAAGCGTTTCGCAACATAGAGCCTTCAAAAAACAAGCGAATATGTATTGAAACAGTATCTGACATACTTTTAGAATATGGAGCAAAAGCAACAAGAAAATGGATTTCAGAGTTGACTACTAATTTAAGTTCAAAAGGCTTCACAATATTTGCAGTGATCGACCTTAGCATACATACATCTGAACAAGCAAATGCTGTAATCAACCTATTTGATGGCGAAATAGAACTTGCTCAAACTGGAGATCCGTTAGAATGCAAAAAATCCATACGGGTTAAGAAACTAAGAAATCAAGATTTCAACAAAAATCCAATATGTCTAACAAAACAGAACAATACACAGGAAATAAAGGATACTTAATTTGTTATTCGAAGTTAGAATGCATTTACGATGAGCTTTAGAAGATTTTTGAAGGATTTTCTGCTCTTTTATTTAATTATTTTTTTAATTATTGTTTCAGTCTGGATAGTTTGTAGTTATTTTATTATTTGAAAATAGTATCATATTCAATCTCTAGAAATACTAGAAAGTTAATTTTTAACTCCAAACCCAAACCTAAAGGATATTACTATTTAAATTTCAAATTGCACAGTAGTCAGATTAGTTATAATGGATTTATAGTTGGGAACCAAATGCCAATAGGATTACCAGGTACACGTCCGCACATTGCAAAGAAAGTTTTAACTGCTCCACCAATATTTTTAGCGATTCTAGGTATTTTACTGGTATTTGTAGGAGTGATTCTTGATATTTCCATATTGATTAGCCTCGGTGTATTGTTTACAATTTTGGGTTTTATTCTTAGCATTCTATGGCAAATAATACGGGAAATATTTTTACAAGAAAAGAAAAAGATTTAAATTTTAACCAAAAATCCAAATCATCATTTAAAAATAATATTATTCTAAGGTTGATTATTCACCCCAGCCACTTTTGTTGTCTCTGAGAGATTTGAACCTAAAGCCGACGCTGAAAGTACCCTCCCGCATCCCCCTTTTTTTCGGTTTTTATACTAAAAATAAAAGAAAATATGGGGAAAATGATTTGAGGTTATTGTAGATATTAAAGAGTCAGAAAGCGAGGGCACTATAGTTTGCCACCTATAAAACCCAAAATTATGTCTAACATTCATTCTTTTACAGGTGGAAAAATTGCTTTCATTAATAGAAATGAAGAGTTAAAAGACTT
>JARRKS010000371.1:0-4257 GCA_037387865.1 Flavobacteriaceae bacterium | reverse complement strand
TGGAATATTATTGTTAAAAAGTCTCAGATTCCCTTCACCTGGATAACCTTTTTCAATCCAACGTATATCATGTTGATTAAATGTTTGTTGATTTGTAGAATCGCCTTGTCGATAATTTTGAGGATTTCCCCAACGGTATAGAAAATCACCTCCTTTACCCCAACGTCCACCTTTATGGCTTGCCGCTTCAGAAGTACTTGTACTATGGTCAATGATATAGATTTCACCCAAGTAATATGAGCTAAATGCAATTTGGTCTAATTCTTTATTATAGTTAACTGCATTTAGATGATAAACATCTGAACCATTATTATAAATGGTCGCATTTCTTCCTACTTTGTCTTGCGCTCTCAAAATATCTAAACTATCTTGAGTTATGGGTTTAGGCATTTCATGTCCTTTACTAAAGTCAAGCATTTCAGGATGCGCTGCCACATTACCATAATTATCCTTTTCAGGATCGAAATCCTGAATTAAATGATCCCAAATGTGCCATTCCCAAACCACTTTGCCATGAGTCTTATCCGTTGGTTGTATTTCTACAATTTTTGAGGTCCAAAGACCTGCTTTAGGTATTTTTTCTGGATCTTTTCCTGCCTGAACGACCTCATCATAGGTTTTTGCCTCCCATGCTATGGCCAATACATTACCGTTGGGCATGACGGCAATATCATGATGCGCATGTTCCTTTTCGTTGGCATATTCAAAATCCCAAAGCATCTTACTTTCCCAGTTAATTTTCTGTATTCGTCCTGCCATACCTCCACCGTCAAATACAGGAAAATCAACATCTGTTGAAAGTGTTGTAATCGATCCATCATCATTCAAATATGAGCTTCCAATCTCATAATTCCCTTTCCATTCATGCACAATTTCTCCTTTGCGATTCATAAGATAAGCTGATGCTGAAATTGGCGGAGAATACAAGATATATCCTTCTGCAAGGCTATCCGTAGTTTTGATTATTCCTCTTGGTATGTAAAGTCCAAGAAAGTTTTCCTTTTTTTCTTCTTGTGCTGAAACTTTTTGAAGAGTAAAATTAGATATTAAATAAAGGCCAATTAAGTAAACAACATAGTGTTGACTTTTCTTCATATTAGAACTGGTTTTGGTTAGTTGAATTAATAATTTCGTTTCTAAATTTACAACAAAAGATTTTTCTTACACAAGAAATTGGTTTGAAAATATCTAATTTCTTAAGACAAACTCTAAAGCTCTTTTTTCATTGTAATAAATGTTATCACTAGAATAAAACCCAACATGACCGCCGTAATCAGGTATTTCTAAAAAAAGATTTTTATTTTCTTTTGCTTCCTTTTCTGGATAACAATCGTGTGATAAAAAAGAATCGTTTTTAGCATTTAAAATGAAAGTCGGAGTTTTTATATTATGAAGAAATTGCAAACTACTGGATTTAGTATAATAATCTAAAGCATCTTTAAATCCGTGAGCTTTAGACGTATATATATTATCAAAATCTAGTAAGGTTTTAATACTTTTAATTTCTGAAATTGAAATTTCATTTGGAAAAAGTTTCTGTTTCACTTTTAATTTTTCTTTTAGATCACGTTTGAACATGTCGTGATACGATTTGTTTTTCAATTTATGCAATTCAACACAAGACCCATATAGACTACATGGAGCAGACACAGCAATAGCTGCTTTAATTTGTTTAGGAATCTCATCTCTTTCGCCTAAATATTTTAAAGTGACATTAGCTCCTAGACTAAAACCTTTGATAAATATTTCTGAATAATCTTTAGTATTTAAAATATGATCGATAATTTCTTCCAAATCATGAGTAGCCCCAGAATGGTAACTTTTGTACATTAAATTTTCTTCTCCACTACATCCTCTAAAATTTACACAAACTGCATCAATACCATTTTGATTAAAATATTTGGCTGTGCCTGTCATATAAGACCTTTGAGCATTACCCTCTAGTCCGTGAAGTAAAATTATAAGTTTATTGGTTTTAGAATTTGAAAAGCTCCAGTCTAAATCTAAAAAATCATTATCAGAAAGTATGATACGTTCACGCTCTTGGGTAAGATTATTAACTCTTCTAAAAAGACCCGAATAAACAGTGGAAATAAATCCACTTCTGAAAATAAAAGTAGGTCTATAATTTGAGTTAACTTTTGGCATTTAAACTAATTACGCTTTAACGCATCTGAAGGTTTTGGAACAAAATGACCTTTTCCTCCTGCTCTATCATTCTCTTCAATAATACTAGGAATTCTTATGGTTCTATCTTCAGATAAAGCAATGGCCTGATGTGCGCCATCGTCACAAGCAATATAACATAGTTCACAACCTATACATTTATCTGAATTGATTTCTGCAATAACTTTATGCTTGAGGTTAAGATGTTTCCATTCGGTAACATTTGGTAATGCTTTTCCAGCAAAATCATAAATTGTTTGATAGTTTTTTTCTTCCATAAACTGACGTAATCCAGCTTCCATTTCACGTACAATTCCAAAACCATAGTGCATCACTGCTGTACATACTTGAACTGAAGTTGCACCAAGCAGAATAAACTCAACCACATCACGCCAGGTTTCAACACCACCAATACCAGAAATAGGAGTTCCTGAAATTTCTGGATGTTGGGCTAACTCTCTAATCATGTGCATTGCAATTGGTTTTACTGCAGGACCACAATAACCTCCGTTAGTTCCTTTACCATCTACTACAGGTAATGGAGCATATGTATCGAGATCGATACCAACAATACTTTTAATTGTATTTATTAAAGAAACAGCATCTGTACCACCTCTAACAGCAGCTAATCCAGGATCTGTGATTTCGGAAATATTAGGTGTTAGTTTTGTAATTACAGGAATATTTGCAGCATTTTTTACCCAACCAACAATAGTTTCTAAAACTTCTGGTTCTTGACCAACAGCTGAACCCATACCTCGTTCACACATTCCATGAGGGCAACCAAAGTTAAGTTCAATACCATCTGCTCCAGCGTTTTCAACGTCTTTTATAATTTGTTCCCATTCTGCTTTACTTTCAACCATTAAAGAAGCAATAACTGCATGATCGGGAAAATATTTTTTTACTTCTTCGATTTCCTTAAGATTATCTACTAAAGGTCTGTCTGTTATCAACTCAATATTATTGAAACCCATCATACGAGTATCGCGATAATTAACAGAGCCATATCTGCTCGATACATTAACAACAGGAACACCAAGTGTTTTCCATACAGCTCCACCCCAACCTGCATCAAAAGCTTTCATAATTTGATAACCGGAATTTGTAGGTGGTGCAGATGCTAACCAAAAAGGATTTGGTGCCTTAATTCCTGCAAAATTTATTGATAAATCTATCATGATATTCGTTATTTAGTTAACCAATTATGAATGCCTTGAGCTGCCATTTTTCCATCGTAGGCCGCATTAACTACTTCTGCACCTCCATTTATGGCATCACCTCCAGCAAAATATTTTGGGTTTGTAGTTTGAAATGTATTATTATCAACCGTAATTCTTGTTTTGCTATCTATTTGAAGATTATCTATCAATTCATATAAGCTACCTTGTTTTGCCTGTCCAGTAGCTTTGATGACCAAATCACATCTTACAATAAACGTGTTTTTCATATTTGTTTGAAGTTTTCCGTCGACCAATTCTGTTTTAGCAAATTTTACACCTTCAACTTTGTCTTTCCCAACAATAGCGATAGGTGTCACATTAAACAAACTATCGACACCAGCACTAATTGCTAAATCATATTCAAAACCATACGCTCCCATCTGATCTTTAGTATTCCGATAAGCCAAAACTGTTTTTCGTGCTCCCATTCTTGCAGCTTCTGATGCTGCATCCATTGCAGTATTTCCACCACCAATAACAACAACCTTATCAGGAATTTTTAGTTTGTGTTGTTTGTTTTTTAATTCTTCAATAAATTCTACAGCACCAATAACGCCACCCAAATTTTCACCATCTAATCCTAACTCTCTGGTAATTCCTAAACCAACACCAATAAAAATAGCATCATATTTAGATTCAAGAGCAATTAGTTCTTGTTTAGAATTAATATTAGTATCATATTTTATATTAAAACCAAGCTGGTTTTGTAAATATTCTATTTCTTTTAAGACTTCTTCATTTGTTATTTTATAAGGAGCAACACCATGAACGGTCAATCCTGAAGGCTTTTCTTTAGCTTCAAAAACATCAACTTCATATCCTAGGGTTCTGGCTTCACAAGCGCAAGCAATTCCTGCTGGACCTGCAC
>JARRKS010000370.1:0-3962 GCA_037387865.1 Flavobacteriaceae bacterium | reverse complement strand
GAGATTTGTAATGAAGCTGGTTTACCAAAAGGCGTGTTGAATATTGTTCATGGTCTAGGAACTACAACCGGCCAAGCCATTGTTGAGCACCCAGATATTAAAGCCATATCGTTTACTGGTGGAACAGCAACAGGAGCTCATATTGCCAAAATTGCTGCTCCTATGTTCAAAAAACTGTCATTAGAGTTAGGTGGCAAAAACCCAAATATCATCTTTGCAGATTGTGATTATGAAGATATGTTGGAAACTACAGTTCGTTCATCATTTGCAAATCAAGGTCAAATTTGTTTATGTGGAAGCCGTATTTTTGTAGAAGCATCTATTTATGAGAAATTCAAATCAGATTTTATTAAAATAGTAAAAGCTTTAAAAGTTGGCCATCCTTCTGAAGAAAGTACAAGTATTGGAGCTTTAGTTTCCAAACCTCATCTAGAAAAAGTGATGAATTATATCAACATTGCTAAAGAAGAAAATGGCAAGATATTATGTGGTGGTAATCAAATAACGCTAAAAGATTATGAAAATGGTTATTATTTAGAGCCAACCGTTATTGAAGTTCCATCAGATGAATGTCGTATAAATCAAGAAGAAATTTTTGGACCAGTTGTGACCATCATGCCTTTTAATACAGAAGATGAAGTATTACAAATGGCAAACAAAGTAAAATATGGCTTATCAGCCACACTTTGGACAAACAATTTAAAACGAGCTATGCGTTTAACTAGCCAATTACAAACTGGTATTGTTTGGGTCAATACTTGGATGATGCGTGACTTACGCACGCCATTTGGAGGTGTAAAAGATTCAGGTGTTGGTCGCGAAGGTGGTTTTGAAGCCTTACGCTTTTTTACAGAACCAAAAAATGTGTGTATAAAATATTAAACAAATATGGATTTAAACTTAAATAATAAAAATGCTTTAGTCTGTGGAAGCACAGCTGGTATTGGTAAGGCTACTGCAATATGTTTAGCCAATGAAGGTGTAAATGTTACATTGGTTGCACGTAATAGAGAAAAGCTAAAAGAAGTCTTATCAGAGTTACCAGAAGGCGGAAAACATAACTATATTGTCGCAGATTTTTCCAATCCGAGAGAACTTCAAGAACAGGTCATCAAATTCATTGATCAATTTCATGGGTTTCATATTCTGGTAAACAATAGTGGTGGACCAAGAAGCGGGGAAATTCTCACAGCTAGTTTAGTAGAATTTGAAAACGCATTTACACAGCATTTAAAATGTAGCCATGTACTTGCTCAATCAACTATTCCATTTATGAAAGAAGAAGGTTTTGGAAGAATCATAAATATTATCTCAACATCTGTAAAAGAACCTATTCCTGGACTTGGGGTAAGTAATACTATCAGAGGTGCTGTTGGTAATTGGAGTAAGACCCTAGCTACTGAAGTTGGACAGTTTGGCATAACTGTAAACAATGTTTTACCCGGTTTTACAGAAACTGAACGCCTCAATGAAATCATCAATATTAAAGCTGAAAATGAAGGAACAACTTTTGAAGCAATGGCAGAAATCATGAAAAACTATTCACCCTCTAAACGTTTTGCTCAACCAGAAGAAACCGCAAAAGTCATTACTTTTTTAGCAAGTGATGCTGCAAGCTATATTAACGGAATTAATGTTCCTGTAGATGGTGGAAGAACAAAATCTTTGTAACTTTATAGAATTAGTTCATTAAAAAACATTTATACTATGAGCACACTTGTTTCCCCAATAAATTTTAAAGCATGGATTGAAGAAAACAGACATTTATTAAAGCCTCCTGTTGGCAATAAAGTAGTTTGGAAGGATGGTGATTTTATAGTCATGGTAGTTGGTGGACCAAATAATAGAAAAGATTATCATTACAATGAAACCCCAGAATTTTTCTATCAGGTAGAAGGTGATATTGTCTTAAAAGTTATTGATAATGGAGAGCCAAAAGATATTCATATCAAAGAAGGTGACATATTTTTATTGCCTCCAAAAGTACCACATTCACCACAACGTGGCGCAAATACAGTAGGTTTAGTTATTGAGTATCCAAGAGAAGAAGGTGTACAAGATGCCTTACTTTGGTTTTGTGAAAATTGTACTACCAAGTTATATGAAGAAGATTTTACTTTAGATAACATTGAAACTGATATGCCCAAAATCTTTGACAAGTATTATAGTGATCAAGATAAACGCTCTTGCCCAGTCATTCACACCTACTTCCCTATCCTGAAGAAATTCCTTCTTTCATGAAAGATAAAGGTATTTTTTGGGTTGATAAGGACCGAAAATTCATGCTTCAAAAAGATTGGAGCCGACCTGTAACAGATTCTAGTTTTTTCTTAAATGAAAAATTGGAATGGATGGAACGTTACAAGATCGACCATGCAGTTGTTCTGAACCTATCGCAACTTTACGGAAATGGATTACGTCTGGAAGAAATGAAGCAAGCATTACGGTTTCAAAACGATTTTAATGCAAGAATTCAGCATGACCATCCTAGTAAATTTACATGTGGATTTGTTGTCCATCCTGGTTTTGTAAGAGGTGCTTGTTGGGAAATAGAACGATGTGTAGAAGTTTTAGGTTTACGCTTGTTATGTCTTCCAACGCATTATATGGATACCATTGGTACTTGGCGAAGTATCTTTGATGAAGAAAATGAGCCTATTTTTGAACTTGCAAACAAGTATAATTTAGCAGTAGAAATTCATCCCTATGATGGTGAAAAATTTATAAAACTACAAAACACGTCATGGCGTTTTCATTTAATTTGGATGTTGGCACAATGTGCAGATGCCTATCATTTTTTAACCTTAAATGGTCTTCAAGATAAATATCCCAACATGAGGACTTGCTTTGCTCATGGCGGACAATTGGCACAAATAAATTTAGGCCGTCGTATTCAAGGTTTTGACGGAAGACCAGATCTGTTTGAAGGTAAGCATCACCCGAGAAAAGCTGTCGGACATAAAAATATTTTCTTTGATACTTTGGTTCATGATACAGGTTCTTTGGAATTATTAATTAAAAATCAAACTTCAAAACAAGTTTTAATGGGCTTGGACGACCCTTATCCTTTAGGTGAAATGGAAAGTGCTAAACAATCATCTTATCCTGGTAAGATTTTGGATTTGGCTGTAGAGCGCAATATTATTAATGAAGAAGAACGTGATGCTATTTGGGAAGACAATGTTATACAATGGCTTTATGGTGATGATGAAAAAGGAAAGCAGGAATTAATAAGTAGGATTTTAGGATAATGCAATTTATACCAGAAAAAATTGATAATTATGTTGTAAAACATTCTGAAGATGAACCAGAATTATTGCAACGACTTAATAGAGAAACAAACCAGAAAATACTACAACCACGCATGTTGAGTGGGCATTACCAAGGCAGAGTTTTGAGTATGATCTCCAAATTGACAAACCCTAAAAACATTCTTGAAATTGGTACTTATACAGGCTATTCTGCATTGTGTCTGGCAGAAGGGATGCATCCGGATGGAGAATTGCACACCATAGATATTAATGAAGAACTATATGGTTTTCAGCGGAAATATTTTGATCTGTCAGACTATGGAAAACAAATTCACCAGCATTTAGGAAATGCATTAGAGATTATTCCAAAATTAGAGGTTGAGTTTGATCTGGTTTTTATTGATGCAGACAAAGGTAATTATGTAAACTACTTTAATACTATTATTGACAAGTTAAATCCTGGGGGCATCATTCTTTCTGATAATGTGCTTTGGAGTGGCAAAGTTTTAGAAGCTTTAGAACCTGACGATGTTGATACCAAAACACTTATTGAATACAACAAAATTCTTAAAGAAGATAACAGAATAGAAACCCTATTACTACCAATACGAGATGGATTGACTATAAGTAGAAAGAAGTGACATTTGACTTTCTTAAAAAAATAGACGAACTTCGTTTAACTACCGATATAAACAATTAAAACAGATTTAT
>JARRKS010000369.1:0-3037 GCA_037387865.1 Flavobacteriaceae bacterium | reverse complement strand
CAATTGTACGATTCAAATGCTTCTGAAAACAGATTATTCAAGCCTATGGATACTTATCGAATGGATGGGCGCAGTAGAGGTAGCAGTAAAACCGAAGGAACAAATCGTCCCAATGGTGTAATGACGTATTTCAATTTAAAAGATTATGAAGATAGTGATGAGGTTTCCTTAACTTATTTTGACACTAAAGGAGACACTATTAAAAGTTTCAGTTCAAAAAACAAGAAAAAGGATAAACTGGAAGTAAAAAAAGGGATGAACCAATTTGTTTGGAATATGACCTATGATGGAGCCGAACGTCTTGATGGCATGATTTTGTGGTGGGCAAGTTTAAATGGCCCAAAAGCAATTCCTGGAACCTATAAGGTTAGCCTTAAAGTAAATGATGAATCCATTTCTCAACCCTTTACCATTTTGGCAGATCCAAGGGCAGAAAGCACATTAGCTGATATGCAAAAGCAGTTCGATTTTATAAAGGATGTCAACAAAACAATGGATAAAGCGCATAAATCCATTAAGAAGATTAGAAATATTAGGGATCAATTGACAGCTTTTGAAACACAATATAAAGAGAATGAAAGTGTAAAGGACCTTTTGGAGAAATCGAAAACCTTAAAAGAAGAATTTACAAAAATTGAAGAGGCGCTTTACCAAACCAAAAACAGAAGCAATCAAGACCCTTTGAATTTCCCTATTCGTTTGACCAACAAATTGGGGCACTTGAATGCTTTAGTCGGTATGGGAGATTTTCCTCCAACGGATCAAGACGTATTGGTAAAAGATGAGCTCACGCAAAAAATTAATGTACAATTGGACGCATTTAACAAATTGGTTTCTGAAGAAATCTCTGCCTTCAATGCAGCTTTTAACAGTAAAAATTTAAACTATTTATTTGTCGAAGAGTAATGGGATACCTTTATCTGTATTTAAAATCGTTTCATCTTATTTTTGTGATAACCTGGTTTGCCGGTTTGTTTTACATTCCTAGATTGTTCGTATATCAAATAGAAGCTTTTCAGAAGCCTTCCCCAGATAAAGAAATTTTGGGAAAACAACTTAAACTTATGGCCAAACGCTTATGGTACATCATTACCTGGCCTTCAGCAATTTTGGCTACGATTTTTGCAATTTGGTTATTGGTTTTACAACCCTTTTGGCTTGAGCAGCCTTGGATGTGGGTAAAGCTTGGGTTTGTTGTATTATTAATTGTATATCATTTAAAAACACATCAATATTACAAGCAATTGCAAAGAGATGAAGTCACCAAAAGTTCCAGTTATATGCGAATTTGGAACGAAGGCGCTACATTTATTTTATTTGCTGTTATTTTTTTGGTAATTCTCAAGACTGCTTTGGACTGGGTGATAGGCATTGTCGGGATGATTGTTTTAGGAATTCTCATTATGCTGGGCTTTAAGCTTTATAAAAACATTAGAAGTAAAAACCCCGAAGCTTAAGTACAAAATAAGGTAGTAAGAGATGAAATTCTAAAGATTGGCATGTTGGTATTTGAACTTTATTTTCAATTTTTACTTTGAGTGTTTTTGGTGTAATTATTGATATCTTTATTGCTGCATATCTGTTTAAATGACACTAGGTAAACTATCTTTAAGAGCTCGCATATTTTTGGCAATGATACTTTTGGTATTATTTGCTTCTATTTTAATCGCTCTAGTTACCATACAACAATACAACGAAGAAGCCCAGGATTATCATAATGACCGACTCAACCGTAAAGAGGAAAGCATTAAGCAAAGCATTTATTATGCCTTAAGGGAAACTACATATCCTGTTACCACTGAAAATATTCCGCTCATATTCAAAACAGAAATCTATAAAATATCTTCAATTCAAAAATTGCAAATTAACCTATACGATTTGGATGGAGGGCTTTTAAAATCATCAAAAGCTATGATTTCCAATGACACCCTTTTAAGATGTATGGATGTGGAGATATTAAATGCTTTATTCAATACCATTGAGCGCCGTTATGTGGCAAAAAATGTGGAAAATGGCGAAACGTTTTTGTCCTCTTACACTGTTATTACTGACGAAAAGTTTAAGCCTTTGGCCATTTTGAATATACCCTATTTAGAAAACGACGATTTTTTAAATAAGGAGCTCGAAGAGTTTTTAAAACGATTGGGTTATGCCTACATGTTAATGCTCATGGTTGCAGTAGTTTTGGCATTATTGTTATCAAAATACATTACTAAAACCCTTAAAACGATAAGTGATAAAATTAAAGAAACCCGTTTGGGCTAAACAAGTAGCCCACGAAATTAAAAATCCACTAACGCCAATGCGTTTAAGTGTGCAGAGTTTTCAGAAAAAATTTGACCCTACCGATCCCAATATCAATCAAAAAGTAGATGAATATAGTAAAACCCTTATTCAGCAAATAGATACCATGAGTTCTATAGCTTCTGCATTTTCAAATTTCGCCAAAATGCCCGCCCAACAAAACGAAACCTTAAATGTAGTTTCAACTGTAAAATTGGCATTGGATATTTTCAATGAAGACTATATTACTTTTAATGCAGAAGAAAATAAAATCATTGCCAAATTGGATAGAACACAGCTCATTAGGGTGGTAACTAACTTAATAAAAAACAGTATTCAATCTATTCCCGACGATGTTGAAAATCCAAAAATATCAGTTAGTGTATATTCAGAAGGTAAAATAGTGGTTATTGAAATTGAAGATAACGGAATTGGAATTTCAGATGAAAATAAATCGAAAGTATTTGAGCCTAAATTTACCACAAAATCTAGTGGTATGGGACTTGGATTGGCTATGGTTAAAAATATTGTTGAAACCTATAACGGAAGTATTACTTTTAAGTCTCAAAAAGAAAAAGGCACCATATTTAAGGTGACTTTTCCAAAAGAATAACGCATGAAAATTAATTTTATTTTTAAACAATTCCAAAGCAAGGTATATAACAAAATTGGCAAGAGATAAAGCCAATAAAGTAGTAAAAACAGCCTTACGGTTATATGGATCCGAAACTTATCATATTAAAGGATTAGAACT
>JARRKS010000368.1:0-2653 GCA_037387865.1 Flavobacteriaceae bacterium | reverse complement strand
TTTTTGAAACCGAACGACTGTTTGCCAGAGCATTGAACTTAAATGATGCCAAGTTTCTTTATCCTATTTTGAGTGATATGGAAACTATGAAATACTATCCAGCACCTTATGACATGAAAGGTGTAAAGAATTGGATTAACAGAAGTATAGAAAATTATAAAAAGAACGGATTTGGTCTTTGGGCAATTTTACTCAAGGAAACCAATGAGTTTATTGGACAATGTGGTATCACTTTACAAAACATTAATGGTAACATAGTCCCAGAAATTGGCTACCATATCCGTAAAGATTTCTGGAATCAAGGCTTGACTTTGCAATTTTTAAAAACTAACTTCGCTTATCGTTTGATATATAAAACTTGTATTGGGCGAAGTCGAAATATTAAAACGATGCATATCGTATCGTTACCCAACATTCTATAAATCATGAAAAATACATTATTAATTTTATTGATTTTATTCATCGGATGTCAACAATCTGAAGATAAAACAAGCAATTACATTGTTCTTCAAGAATTAGAACAATTACTAGATAATCAAAGTTACTTTAAGCTTAAACAAGTTTTTGAATCTCAAAAAGAGAAGCTTTCAAAAGATGATGAACTATACTATAAGGCGATAATATCTAATGTTTTTAACAAACTGGAAGAATCAAATTCCGTAATTGATCAGATCATTAATAAAAAGACCATTAATCTGACAGATACGATGCTGATTGCATTATACAACACAAAACTCCTTAATCACATCAATCTATATGAATATAACGACGCTGTTCTAACGAGTGAAATTATTCAAAATAAATATCGCCACTTAAATGATTCGTCTGAAATAGAAACACTAAATAATGAACTGAAAATCTGGAAATCATTAAGAAATACTCCTAAACAAGAAATTATCAGAAATAATGATGTTTCATTTCCAATGATAAGAGATAAAGTAGGTTTATTCAATGTAGATGTAATCATTAACGATACGATTAAAAATTTTGTATTTGACACAGGGGCCAATATTTCAGTGATAAAGAGATCGTTAGTAAAAGATCTTAAATTGACCTATATAGAATCCGATTTTTATGTTACGGCATTCACTGGTCAAAGAGTAGATAGTGACATAGCCATTGCTGAAACTTTAAGAATAGGGGATCTTACTTTTAAGAATGTAGTCTTTTTGGTGCTGAATGATGAAGACATTTCATTTCCTCAAATAGATTACTACATCAATGGAATTATCGGCTTTCCCGTGATTGAAGCCATGGAGGAGATTAGAATTTCTAAAAACGACTCTATTCGTGTTCCACAAAATCCAGTAGACTACAATTTATCCAATTTTGCATTAGATGGTTTAACACCAATAATAGCCGTAAATTATAAAAAAGACACATTGAGTTTTGGATTTGATACAGGAGCGAGAGCTAGTACCTTGTACGCGCCATTTTTCGAGAGATATAAAAACGAAGTTGAGACCAACTATGAGCTACAAAAATTTAAGTCAAGCAGTGCTGGTGGTGTTATTGAATTTGAAGGATATATAATTGAAGATATCGATTTGAAAGTTGGAGAATCTATGGCGTCACTAAAGAATTTACAACTTCATAAAAATAAAATAGGAACAGAGGATAATAACTTATATGGGAATTTCGGACAAGATTTTATAAAGCATTTTGACGAAATGATTATTAGTTTTAAAAACAGCTCAGTGTTATTTAAATGAAAAGTGAAATATTAGAAGTTGGGTGACAATGGGTATAAAACATAGGGCGGACAGTGGTTTCCACAAGTTTGGGTTCTTGGTAATTTTAATTTCGATGGACAAGTTCGCAGCTCCGTAATACTCTACTTTTTATACCCGTGACCGATAAGCATAACTCCTAAAAGCTATTAAAAATCTTTGCTTTAATCTGCAGCCATTCTTCTTTTAAAATACCATAACAGCAGGTATTGCGTTTAAAACCATCAAGCATTAATAAATTTTTTCTTAAAACGCCTTCAAGAGTTGCTCCTAATTTTTCAACAGCTTTTCTAGACCGTATATTGCGCTCGTCAATCCTAAAATCTACTTTGTCAAACTTCAATTCTTCAAAAGCATATTTCAGCATTAAAAATTTCATATTCTTATTCAGTCCTGTGCCTTGAAACTCTCTACCAATCCATGTAGCTCCAATTTCCAAAACACGGTTTTTCCAGTGTATGTTCATATAGCGTGTGCTACCAGCATAAGCTCCTTTTTCTTTGTCGTAAATAATAAAAGGAATAGCTGTTTTGTGGTAATAAGCATCTACAGCCATTTGTGTATAATTTTTTAAGGCTTCTGGTGTGGCAATATCACTTGGTGAATATTGTATCAATTTGTTTTGTTGAGAAATAGGTGTTAGATGTTTGTAATTGCTTAAATCTAATAAGGAAAGCTTTACACGTTGATTGGATAGTGTAGGAGCGTTCATGACATGAGCGTATTTATAAATTCTTTATTCACTTCATGTTTACCATCAAAAGTTATAATGGTGGCAGAGTTTCCAAAAAGAATATCTACTTTATGTTTTTCCAGACGCAAGCGTTCATCATTGATATATTCATCCTGATCGCCAAAGATAAAATAGGTTTTGGCATTTAGAAACTTAAAATCGTTTACAGTCAATTCATTTGGGATACCAC
>JARRKS010000367.1:0-3073 GCA_037387865.1 Flavobacteriaceae bacterium | reverse complement strand
TATGCGAATACTGTTTGGTCAATTTATCTAATGTATTTGGTATTGAACGTATAACAATGGCATCTCTTTTTTTGTTTCCTACAGCAAATTGTATTTGTTTTTTAGATATTACAAAGTCGTCATTAAGCTTTTCGGGTGCAACTGTTATTACTTCAGCCAAAAAGAAAAATTGTTTTAAGTTTTGATTGATAGAATGCACTTTTTCTGTTATATGTCCAACACATTCTGTATGTGTACCATGAGCATGTGGATTGAAAGAAATATTATTAAAATTAACACAAGCTCCATGCTCTACACTTACTATATCACCCTCAATTTCTACTGGGTCGATTTTTGGCTCTTCTACATACCATGCATTGACGTTACTTATTGAAGACCTTAATGGAATGGATATATCTAATGGTTTTGATAAATCTATATTGTATTTTCTAGAATTGTATTGTATTGTTGCAATCATCTTTCAAAGATACTAAATCATAAATAGTGAAGAAGCAATGCCGTCTGCCAAAAATTTACCTTTTTTGGTAAGTTGTAAACTTTTGTTTGAGTAACAAACTAAATTACTTTTTATATGTTTATCTATATTTTTCAGAAGGTAAGCTACATAATCTGCTCCAAAGTCCTTTTCAACGGTTTTGATTGAAATTCCCCATAAAGTTCTTAAAGACGTCATCACATATTCATTATAATGATCATTTTTTGAGAGCTTTTCTGATGCTTGCCAATAAGATGTGTTATGTTTAGAAAAATAATTTGGTTTACCAAAGTTTGATATTTCATATTGAATATATCCTTGTTGATTAGTTTCTTCAATAAGATGGTTAAAATGTTGTAAAGCCAAAGTTTCATCAATTGGTGGATATGTTCCTTTTTTAATAAAAGAAGCTAATGCTGTTTTCGTTTCATCCGTTAAAGCATAGCTGGAAATATGATTAACTCCAAAGTCGAATGTGGTTTGTAGATTTTTATGCCACTTTTCAATTGACATATTTGGAATTCCGTAGATTAAATCGATAGTTATATTATCAAAGTACTTTGTAGCTTCCTCTAAACATAGTTTAGCTTCTTGAGATGAATGCGCTCTGTTCATACTATGTAAATCATCATCAAAAAAAGACTGAATCCCAATACTTAAACGGTTAATTTGTGTGTTTGTTAATTTATTTATTTGCTCATTTGACAAATCATCAGGATTGGCTTCTAACGTAATTTCTGGGTTATCCATAACATTATAATGTCTGTATATTTCCGAAATCAATAATTGTAATTCATTTACAGATAATAAACTCGGTGTTCCGCCTCCAAAGTATATGGTTTCAACTGTTTCGTTTATTTCATCTTTTCGTAGTTCAAGCTCTTTTATAATGGCTTGAATCATTTCAGATTTATATTTTATTGAAGTGGAAAAATGAAAATCACAATAGAAGCATGCTTGTTTACAGAATGGAATATGAATATAGATGCCGCTCATTTTAATTTCTGATAGTGCTATCCTATCTTATCTTCATTCTGCTTAACAAAAGCACTCCAACCAGAATAATTTTTTCCAACTGTAACTTTGCCAGAGTTGTAAAAATGGCAAACTGCAGCTGCAAGGCCATCAGTAGCATCAAGATTTTTAGGTAAGGTTTTTAAATTTAGTAATGTTTGAAGCATTTTGGCCACCTGTTCTTTACTGGCATTACCATTTCCTGTAATGGCCATTTTAATTTTTTTGGGCAAATACTCTGTTATTGGAATTTGTCTAGACAAGCCGGCGGCCATTGCCACACCTTGTGCTCGTCCAAGTTTTAGCATACTTTGTACATTCTTACCATAAAAAGGAGCCTCTATAGCAATTTCGTCTGGATGATGAGTATCTATAAGTTCTATTGTTCTTTCGAAAATAAGTTTGAGTTTTAAATAATGGTCACTGTACTTTTTTAAATCCAACTCGTTCAGTTGTATAAACTGCATGTTTTTATTTACTACACTAATAAGACCAAAGCCCATAATGGTCGTTCCTGGATCAATTCCTAATATTATTTTGTCTTTATTCATTAATCACAATATTGACATCCACTTAATGAAAATGAAACACCAAGAGTCACAGTTAATAAATCACCATTAAAAGATCCATAACCATCTGTTACTGGATCAAAATCTTTACTAAACCCTAAAATATATGATGTATCAAGATAGACAGAAAATGTTTCTGAAATACCGTAATGAAACTCAACACCAGCCATAACATTAAAAAATGATAATTTATTATCTGAATAACTACTCAATGGTTTTACAAAGCTCATGCCAGGACCTGCATGAGCAATAATGCCAATTCTATTTGGTGTAAATGTTAATGCTCTGTTGGCATCATAAACTAATTGCGCATTTATTCTTGAGTAATTTAATTTAAATTCTGGTGAATTGTCAGCACTTTTAATTCTATTATATCCATAGTCTAATTTGGCTCCAAGCTGATTACTAAACATATTTTGAATTCCAAGATTTATTGTTGGAAAATTAAATGAGTTGGCTTCAAAATTTTCAACAAACCCATTGCTTGAAGGAAAATTTGCACCAAATGCAATTTGACCTTTCCAAATACTTGTCTGACTTTGTGAAAAACTCAAAAATGCAATTGAAACAAAACTTAATAAAAGAATATAGTGTTTTGTTGTTAAGTTCATATTATAAATTAGTTTAATTTGTGGCTATGTTTTTTTCATTGTCTTACAAAGCTAAACAATTCTTTTTTGTTCTAATTAAGTTGAGCATTGTTGTTGGTGCTTGTTATTTTATTAATAAAAAATTAGTAAATAACGCTGATTTAAGATTTAACGATTTTTATCAGTTTTTGACACAAAATGATGTTTTTTCGTTAAAAAATGTACTTTTTTTACTGTTTCTGACCATTTTTAATTGGTTTTTTGAAATTTTAAAATGGAAGTACTTGGTGTCTACAATTAAGGAAATTTCATTTAAAAATGCACTCGAACAAAGTTTAGGAGCTCTGACAGCTTCACTTTTTACACCTAACCGAATTGGAGAATATGGTGCTAAAGTTATTTATTATACTTCATTATTCAGAAAA
>JARRKS010000366.1:0-3269 GCA_037387865.1 Flavobacteriaceae bacterium | reverse complement strand
GTAGCAGCAAACTCTGAAATTAATCATGTAATTCTTGAATGTCCTGCTGTTAATGCAATTGATATATCAGCACTTGAAAGTCTTGAAGCAATTAATCTTAGACTTAAGGATGGTGGAATAACTTTCCATCTCACTGAAGTTAAAGGACCAATTATGGATCGATTAAAAAAATCTCATTTCCTGGAAGAGTTAACGGGTAAGATGTATCTTACACAATACGATGCCGTAGCAAGCATCAATCCTGAATTAGCAAAGCAAACAAGAGAAAACATAAATAAAGTATAAAATGACACATAAATAATATTTCAAAAAATAAAAGTGGACTTCCTTATGTACAAATCGAAACAAGTAATGATCTTGATAATCATAATTTTCTCATTAATTTCTTTAAACAATGCTAAAGCACAATCAGATTGGAAATACAGTGCTACAATTTATGGTTGGTTTGCCGGAATTGATGGTACTGTTGGTGTGGCCACTGCTGAGAAACAAGTAGATGCAACTCCCTCCGATCTATTAAAAAATCTTGAATTCACAATGGGCGGACACTTTGAAGCCAGAAATCCAAGTGTGAGTTTAATTGGAGATGTATTTTACATGGGTTTGGGAAGAGAATCGCAAGTTGAAAAGACTATTGGCAGAAACACTATTACAAAAACTGGTTCACTAGATCTTGATGAATGGCTCGCAACGGTTGCCTTTGGTTACAGATTATCAAAAGAATTTGAACTATTACTTGCTACAAGGTTTTATGATATAAATGTTAATATAGTATTAGATGATACAACTACATCGAAAAGTGAAAATTGGTTTGATGGGTTCATTGGTGCTCGATATATGACAGACTTTGCCAACAATTGGTTTACATCCATTCGTACTGATATTGGACTGACTTTAAGTATGATACTTTCAATCATGGTGTTGGAATAGCAGCTATATTTAGTTTTTAATTTTATTGCGATTTGGAGGAGTAGGTGATGTAGCTGATGAGCTTTATGATTTGAAAGTCGAAGATTTGTAATGTTATTAGATTTTTACGTTTAGATATATTTTTAATGAATAAGAAATATTAACAGTAAGAGCGGATTTTGGATTGCCTAAGAATAAAAGTTGTATTTACTTCGCAATGTAGGATTCATCTTAGTATGTTTAAATTATAACTTATTTGGAGGAAAATTTTATGGCAACAATCGATCAAGAATTTAAAGATGATGCCCACTACACAAAAGCAATTACTACTGCTCTTAGAATTGGATTTATTGGGTTACTTATAATACTTTCTTATCTGATTCTTAAACCTTTCTTATTCGTAATTATGTGGGGAATCATTATTGCTGTGGGGATCCATCCATTATTTAAAAAGTTTGCCAAACTTCTGGGTAACCGTAAAAAACTGGCTTCAACTTTAATAACGCTTTTTGCACTGGCTTTGTTAATTATTCCATCATACCTTTTAATGGAATCTACCATAGTGGGAGTACAAAATATTGCAATGGAATTAGAGAAGGGAACATTTAACGTGCCACCGCCTGAAGAAGCTGTGGCTGACTGGCCTATTATTGGTAAACCTGTTTATGACACCTGGGAACTTGCTTCAGTGAATATCGAAGAGACTGTCAAAACTTTCAAGCCCCAGATTAAAGAATTCGCATCAAATATTGTTTCTGGTGTTCTTGGATTGGGTTCTACTGTTCTCCTAACACTTGTATCTATAATTATTGCCGGGGCTTTACTGGTAAAAGCAGATGCTGCAGAAATCGCTGCCCGAAAAGCATTCAAAATCTTAATTGGTAAAAAGGGAGAAGGATTTACGGAACTTGCTGGTGCAACTATTAGAAGTGTTGTTCAGGGTGTTTTGGGTGTAGCAATTATACAATCGGTGGTTTCAGGAATAGTTCTGCTATTATTCAATATACCTTTTGCTGGTCTATGGGCACTGATTGTGCTGTTTCTTGCAATAATTCAGCTGCCGCCATTAATAATATTACTTCCAATTGCTGCTTATAGCTTTAGCTTTCTGGATACTACATCTGCAATAATTTTACTTGTGATCAGTGTAATTATTAGTATGTCTGATGCATTTTTAAAGCCAATTTTTCTTGGAAGAGGTGTTGACGTTCCAACACTCGTAATTCTTTTAGGTGCTATTGGGGGAATGATGCTTGCAGGAATTATCGGATTGTTCGTTGGTGCTGTTGTTCTCGCTCTTGCATACAAAGTATATCAGGCTTTAATAAATGATATATCTCTTTCAGAAGTAGATACAGTGAAGGAGAAATGAATCACCCATAATTAAACAATGAGGAGATTCTTTTAGTGAATTAAATTCAAAATTGATATTAATTTTTAAGAATAAAAGTGAATTAGTTTAGACCTCAAAACATTTTAAGGTATTAAAGAAGTAAGTTAGGTATAACTAAAAATAATATTTTAAAGGAATGAACTTTATGAAAAACTTTTTTAAGATTTTATTCATTACACTTTTGTATGCAACCTTAACTTTTAGTCAGAGTAGTTACGGTAGTGATCTTTCTGCAACAGTTGCATTTCCAACTGGTGTAAATTCAGATTATTTTAAAACTGGTTATGGTGCTATCGGAGGATTTTACTATGAGATGGATTCCAACTGGCGCATAGGTTTAACTCTTGGATTCATTTATTCAGGAATAAATGGAGAAGAGGTTAACAATTATTTTCAGACTCTTGATCAACAACAAGGAAGCGTTGATATAAATGGAAACGTTTCAACTATCCCTATACTTCTAAGTTTTAAATACATGCTGCCCGGTGGTTCTTCACCAAAGTTTTATGGAATAATTGAAGCTGGACTTTATTTGTACTCCACTAAAGCTAATGGAACAATAACTTATTCGGGTAATGCCGGCTCTGTACCAATAGATCAATCAGAATTCAGCAGCGAGCCTGGATTTGATCTTGGTTTTGGAGCATTGTTTCCTGTTAGCAAGGAAATTTCAATTGATGTAAATGCAAGGTATCATTTTGTACGTAATTCTGGAACTATTAAGGTTAAATATGATTATGATAATCAGGGCAACTATTATCCTACGGAAGAAACAGTTGGATCAAGTCACTTTATAAATGTTGGTGTTGGCGCTAACTGGAATTTTGATTTGTAAAAAATTAGATTAGCTAATAGTAGTTGGAAATTCTTCGATAAGTAAATAGTAATTGAGATTTATTATTCTTTATTCTTTGCTTCAATGTATTCTTCTTTCGAAATCCACCCACCACCGAGTGCTTTGTATAAT
>JARRKS010000365.1:2458-4409 GCA_037387865.1 Flavobacteriaceae bacterium | reverse complement strand
ATTGAAACAGCTATTTCTTTTCTTGTACTGCCAAACTTGATTAACAGTTGCACGAAAATTTTAAATAGAAGACTAAAAACAATAATTAGCGAGCGATGTTATCCAACAATCATGTATTCATACAGTACATTTTCAATGCGTTCCTTTAAATTTATAGTTAAGTACTTTTATAATAAAAATGATTTGTTATTTTCAAATTCCTTATATATCAATCAAGATTTAACACAGAATTTCGTATTGAAAATTGATACAGAAGTAGTTTATAATCCAATTGATTTATCAAACCAAAGCATTCATTTAGAAAAATATAATACGGCTTTAAATGCTTTTAATATCATTACAGTTGGTCGGTTAATTGATGTAAAAAACCAGAGAGGCATTATTGAATCCTTAAATTTATTACCGCCTGACTTTAAACTAGAAATATATGGAAGTGGCCCATTAGAAAATGACTTAATATTACTTTCAACACAACTTGAATTAGAAAAGAGAATAGATTTCAAAGGAAGTGTGAAAAATGTATTAGATCATTTAGAAAAAGGGCAATGTCTAGTTGTTTTCTCAAATACTGAAGGTTTTCCAAATGTTATTTTAGAAGCCATGTCCGTTGGTCTTCCTGTTATTTCAAGCAACTGCATGTCTGGACCGTTAGAATTACTCAACGAAAATGATCCTGTAAATATTAAAAAAGAAGGCTTTTTTGAAGCCAAGTATGGTATTTTGGTTAATGTAAATGATACCGTAGGTTTGAGCAATGCAATACAATTTTTACAATCCAATAATAATATTAGAGAACATTACAGAAAATTAGGGTTAGAAAGAGTCAAAGATTATGAAGTCGAAAATATTGGAAGGGAAATGAATAATATAATAAATAAGATTAGCCTATAATGTGCGGAATTAATGGTATCATATTATCAAAAAAAGTTGATTCATCTAGTATAACAAAAATGCTTCAAACTATGAACCAACTAATTATACATCGTGGTCCAGATGATGAAGGCTATTTTGTACATCTAGATGATAATTGTTCGATTGGTATGGCAATGAGAAGACTTTCTATTATCGATTTAAATACAGGTAGCCAACCTATTTATAATCAAGATAAAACAATAGCAATAGTCTTTAATGGAGAAATATATAATTTTCAAAAAATCAAAGATAAACTCCTTTCAGAGAATGTTATCTTCAATACAAAAAGTGATACAGAAGTTATATTAAAATTATATGAAAAATATGGGCCAAATAGTTTCAAAGAATTAGATGGTATGTACGCTTTTAGTATTTTTGATCAAAAGAAAAATAAAGTCTTCATTGCTAGAGATTTCTTTGGAGAAAAGCCATTGTATTACTTTAAGAATAAAGAAAAATTTATTTGGGCTTCAGAATTAAAATCAATAACGAATCATTTAGATTTCAAACCTCAAATATCAAAAACTGGGCTTAATCTATTTTTTAAATTAACCTATACTCCTGCTCCATTTACAATTTTTGATGATATCTATAAACTTGAAGCTAACCACTATATAACATATGATTTAAGCTTGAATAAATTGGATATTCAGCCAATTGACACGCTTAAAAAGGAGCAAAAGCAAAATATTCCATTTATTGAGGCAAAAACAAAAGTGCACGATTTAGTCATGCAAAGTATTGAAAGTAGAACAGTATCTGATGTTCCTATTGGTACGTTTTTGTCTGGTGGTGTGGATTCATCTATAGTTAGTTTGGGTGTTTCAAAACTTACCAATAAGAAAATAGACACCTTTTCCATTGGTTTTCAAAAAGCATCATTTGATGAAACTGATAAGTCACGTCTTATTTCAAAACTCATCAATAGTAACCATCATGAATTTATATTGACGGAAGATGATTTGAAAAATGACTTAAACAATATTCTTTTAAACTTTGATGAACCTTTTGCTGATTCATCTGCATTACCAACTTATTT
>JARRKS010000365.1:0-2379 GCA_037387865.1 Flavobacteriaceae bacterium | reverse complement strand
ACTATGTAAAAGTAGCTCTTACAGGAGATGGTGGTGATGAGGTATTTGGTGGCTACAACAAATACTATATGGGGAAACTGAATAAGAAATACACCGAACTTGTTCCTCGAAAACTACATGAAGCTACAGGAAATGTTTTAAAAAATATACTTTCCACAAAAGATGATGAGCGAGGAAAAAGATTCAAGTTAAAAAAGTTTCTGGATGCTATAAATTATGATGGTGATTCCTATTGGAACATTATTTCACTTGGGTTTTCAAAAGAATTATCAGAATTATTTTTACCAGAATTCTCACAAACAAATGTTTTTGATTACTATAAGACAAAATCAGGAGTAAATACTCCTAAAACGTTATTTGACTTTAGAGAAATTGATAGATATATAAGCCTTGAAGGTGATATGCTCGTTAAAGTAGATAGAACAAGTATGCACAACTCATTAGAGTGCAGAGCGCCTTTTTTAAACAAAATATTATGGAAATTTTCAAATAGCCTTCCAGATGAATATTTGTTAAAAAAATGGAATAAAAAATATATTTTGAAAGAAGCCTTTAAAGATTATTTTCCAGATCATTTTCTTGAAAAACCCAAACAGGGTTTTGTTGTGCCTGTTGGAGATTGGCTACGTAGCAGTTTAAAAGCGGAATTGGAATCTTATACAGACAGTAAATTTTTAGAAAAACAAGGTATATTTAATATTAATTTTGTGACATCTATGGTGAAAAATCATATTTCCAAAAAAATAGACAAAAGCTATCAAGTATGGGCATTTTTTGTGTTTCAAAAATGGTATTGTAATTTATATAGTTATTGATTGTTATGGTAAAGAAAATATGCCTTGTTGGTGGCGAAGATGTACATAAACGAATACCTCTCTCAAAATATCTTAAAAATGCTGGATATGAAGTTACAATAATAGGAAGCAGTACTGATAATTTTCCTGAAAGCATTAACTATGTTTCTTATAACTTAAATAGAAACATCGCACCTTTTGATGATTATAAAACCATGCGATGGTTTAAACAATTTTTTGAAAACAATAGATTTGATATCATACATACTTTCGATACTAAACCTGCTTTTTTAGTTCCACTATCTTTACTAAATACAAATACACCTATAAGTAGAACTATAACAGGATTAGGAAATGTTTTTATGTCAAAAAGTGTTACAAATTTTTTCTTACGTAGACTTTATTTTATTTTTCATCATATTGTAAAAAAGCGTGTTGCTAAAACTATTTTTCAAAACTCTGATGATAAGGGTTTGTATTTAAATAAAAATTTAATTCAAGACAATAACTATAATATTATTTATAGTAGTGGTATTGATTTAAATAATATTAAGGTTAAAGCCAAAAGAATTCATAATCCTTTTACTTTTATATGTGTATCTCGTTTGGTTTATGAAAAGGGTATCATCAATTATTTAGAAGCGGATAAAATATGCGGTGACAAGGGTTATGACTTTAAATTCCTTCTTGTTGGGCCTTTAGAAGAAAACTCTAAAAAATTAAATAATGAAGTCCTTAAAAGATATGAGAATTTAGTTCAATGGTTAGGGCAACGTAATGATATATTGGATTTATTGTCTAAATCTGATGCCTTTGTTTTACCAACATTTTACGGCGAAGGCTTTCCAAGAGTCGTGTTAGAAGCTGCTGCAGTTGGCTTACCAATTATATCTACCAATGTAACTGGTGTGAGAGAATTTGGACAGCACAATAGAGATTTGTTTTTAATTGAACCAAAAAGTTCAAAAACATTGGCTGAAGCTATGATTATGTTGGCAAACAATAAAACATTATGCGATAGTTTAGCAAACAATGCTTTTAATCAAGTTAGAGAGTTTAGTTTAGAAAAAATTTCTAATCAATATATAACTATCTTTGATTCACTTTTAAATAGCTAAAAATGAAAATCCCCTTTTCTCCTCCAGATATCAGTGACAATGTAATTGAAGAAGTAAAAGATTCTCTTATTTCAGGATGGATTACTACTGGACCTAAAGTAAAAAGATTAGAAGATTTGGTTTCAAAGTACACGGCTTCCCCTAAAACAATTTGTGTAAATTCTGCAACTTCTGGTTTGATGCTAGCGCTAAAATGGTATGACGTGGGACAAGGTGATGAGGTCATAATTCCTGCTTATACTTATGCGGCTACTGCGTTAGCTGTTATTCATGTTGGTGCTACTCCCGTAATGGTGGATGTAGAAAGTGATTTTAATATTTCGCTTAAAAATATTGAAAAAGCCATTACAAAAAAGACAAAAGTTATTATACCTGTTGATATTGCAGGTTGGCCATGTGACTATGATGAAATAAACAACCTTGTAAAACTGAAAAAGGATTTGTTTGTGCCAAATGGGAAGAATCAA
>JARRKS010000364.1:0-4287 GCA_037387865.1 Flavobacteriaceae bacterium | reverse complement strand
CTCTTTTAATAAAAGATAATCTTTTAGCAAATTAAATTGCCTTGTTTCTTTTACGCTCAACTTCAGTAAGTAATATTTTACGTAAACGGATATGGTTTGGTGTAACCTCAACATATTCATCTTTTTGAATATATTCTAGGGCTTCTTCTAAACTAAATTTGATTGCAGGAACAATTTTTGCCTTGTCATCAGCTCCCGATGAACGAACATTACTCAACTTTTTCGTTTTGGTTACATTAATAACCATATCATCACCTCTTGAGTTTTCTCCAATCACTTGGCCTTCATAAATGTCTTCACCTGGGTCAACAAAAAACTTGCCCCTATCTTGTAATTTATCAATTGAATAAGGAATAGCTTGACCTTTTTCCATAGACACCAAACTTCCATTTTGACGCTCTGGAATGCCACCTTTAAGTGGCTGATATTCTTTAAATCTGTGTGCCATAATAGCTTCTCCTGCTGTTGCAGTCAACAATTGGTTACGTAGCCCAATAATGCCTCTCGAAGGAATCATAAATTTACAGATCATGCGTTCTCCTTTAGATTCCATACTTAACATTTCACCCTTTCTCATTGATACCATTTCTATTGCTTTTCCTGAAACCTCTTCAGGTAAATCAATTGTCATTTCTTCAACTGGTTCACATTTTACACCGTCAATTTCTCTAATAATTACTTGAGGTTGCCCAATTTGAAGCTCATAACCTTCACGACGCATAGTTTCTATAAGAACTGATAAATGTAGTACACCTCGACCAAAAACAATAAATTTATCTGCGCTGTCAGTTTCCTCCATACGCAGTGCAAGATTCTTTTCAAGCTCTTTGGTCAGACGCTCCTTAATATGTCTTGATGTCACATATTTACCATCTTTACCAAAGAATGGCGAATCGTTAATCGTGAACAACATGCTCATTGTTGGTTCATCAATAGCAATAGTCTTTAATCCTTGAGGGTTTTCAAAATCTGCAATTGTATCACCAATTTCAAAACCTTCCAAACCCACAATAGCACAAATATCTCCAGCTTGAACATCATCTACTTTTTTGCGTCCTAAACCTTCAAAAATGTGAAGCTCTTTTATTTTAGATTTCACAATGCTACCATTTCGTTTAACCAATGAAATTTGCATACCTGATTTTAACTTTCCTCGTTGTAATCTACCAATAGCTATTCGACCTGTAAATGAAGAATAATCTAACGATGTTATAAGCATTTGTGTTGTACCTTCTTCAATCTTTGGTGATGGTACATGCTCAACAACCATATCTAAAAGCGGCTCGATTGACTCTGTTTGATTCTTCCAATCGTCACTCATCCAATTATGTTTTGCCGAACCATAAACCGTTGGGAAATCTAATTGCCACTCTTCTGCTCCAAGTTCAAACATTAAATCAAAAACAGCTTCATGAACTTCATCTGGTGTACAATTCTCCTTATCAACTTTATTAATTACTACGCAAGGTTTTAAACCTAAATCTATTGCTTTTTGCAATACAAAACGCGTTTGCGGCATAGGTCCCTCAAAGGCATCAACCAATAGCAATACGCCATCAGCCATATTAAGCACACGTTCCACTTCTCCACCAAAATCGGCGTGACCTGGAGTATCTATAATATTAATCTTAGTGTCTTTGTAAACTACAGAAACATTCTTTGAAACAATTGTAATACCTCTTTCTCTTTCTAAATCGTTGTTATCAAGAATCAAGTCGCCAGTATTTTCGTTATCACGAAACAATTGACAATAGTACATTATCTTATCAACCAAAGTTGTTTTACCGTGGTCTACATGAGCAATAATTGCAATATTTTTAATATCAGTCATATCTGCCTTAATTTAAGCGTGCAAATGTACGTTATATTTTAACATTCAAGCTATTAAATAACAATATTTAGTTAATTATATGTTATAATTCGACTAGCAAAAAACATTATTAACTGTTTGACCGTTCAATTTAAAAACCTAGAAATCAAATTTTAATATTATGGCTCTTATAAATAGATATTTAAAATTTATTCCCTATGTATATTTCATTGCTGTTATTTCTTATTGGTTCACAGATGTTAATCGCACAGAAGGTTTAACCGCATATCCTATATTGCTTCTTGGAATTCCTTTTCTTTGGCAAATTCTAAAGCCAAATAGAAATTTGAATTTCACACTAGGTACTGTTTTTGTTTGCTTATCGTCTTATTTAATTTTAGCTTATATAGTACAAATAATGAATTTAGTAACCTTCAATCCATTACAAAAATTTGCTCTGTTTGGAGGCTCCTTTATTCTTGTGAATTTTATTATGGCAGTTTGGATTGTAAGAAATAGTTTAAAAAGAAGCTTTTAATTTATGTAACTTTGCTTTTTTAAAAGCAAGGAGATGATTTTTTTATTAGCTGGACCATGTGCCATTGAAGGTGAAGATATGGCACTTCGCATTGCTGAAAAAATAGTCTCTATTACTGATAAACTTCAAATTCCATATGTATTTAAAGGTAGTTTTAAAAAAGCGAACCGAAGCAGAATAGATAGCTTTACAGGTATAGGTGATGAAAAAGCTTTAAAAATTCTTCAAAAAGTATCTAATACATTTTATATCCCTACAGTTACAGACATTCATGAAGTAAGTGATGCTAATAAAGCAGCAGAATATGTAGATGTTTTGCAAATACCTGCATTTTTGGTAAGACAAACAGATTTGGTAGTAGCTGCTGCCAAAACAGGTAAAGTTGTTAACTTAAAAAAGGGCCAGTTTATGAGTCCTGAAGCAATGAAACATGCTGTTCAAAAAGTTAAAGACGCTGGAAATAACAATGCTTGGATAACTGATAGAGGTACTATGTTTGGTTACCAAGATATGATTGTAGACTTTAGAGGCATTCCTACCATGAGGCAATATGCACCAACAGTGTTGGATGTTACACATTCTTTACAACAACCTAATCAATCCAGTGGTGTAACTGGTGGTAGACCGGAAATGATTGAAACCATTGCAAGAGCAGGAATTGTAAACAATGTAGATGGTTTATTTATAGAAACTCATTTTGATCCCGTTAACGCAAAAAGTGACGGCGCTAACATGTTGCATTTAGATCATTTGGAAAAACTACTAAATAATTTAGTAGTGATAAGAAAAACTGTTAATAATTTAAGCTAAATAAATCAGGCTTTTTTACTTTTTAATATTTGGTTTCTTGCTTCAGTGAGAAGTTCTACAAATTCTAAATCGTCAAAGTCTTCTAGAGATTTTACTTGAATTGAACGAACTTGTTTTCTGTTGTTATCATTTCTTAAAATTGGAAATTGCTTTTCTAACAATATACCTTGAACAAAAGTAACATCTACATAATTAGTACCTCTCAAGACATTGAGATATAACATAGGTTTCTTTCCAATATGATAAAAAGGAATTTTATAACTGTATCTTTCTACAGCATCTGGAAGAGTCTTAATAATAACACTTCTTAAATAAAGCATTATAGATTGGTATGGTTCCTTTTGATCTAAAAAGTATTCATCAATAGGTTTCATTAATTAAAATTTACTTTACTCCAAACCATCAACATAATCCTGCAAATAAGAAAAACGTTCTGTTAATTTACCATTTTCAGTAATTTTTGCACGATGTAAAATACCTTCGGCGTCATTATTGAAAAATGCTGGAATAACATGTTCCAAAAACATCTCGCCAAAACCTTCACTGGCATCTTTAGGGAGTTCGCAAGGCAAATTATCAACAGCCATAACAGCTATTGCATTTTTATCCATAAAATCAACTTCATTTTCTGTTTTGGGGTCATATCCATAAATAGGCTCTGCAATTGTGGATGCCCTAATGGTTGTTGCTACAGGCCCATCTATATCGCAACTCACATCAGCAACCACTTTAATATTAAAATTGGCTGTTTTGGCATCTTCTCTAGTAAAAAGATAAGGAGCTCCATCACCATAAAAATGACCAGCGATATAAAAATCTGTTACTTTGGCAAAGCGCATAAAATTTGAAACATATTCTTCTGGATGGTCAAAAAAGTCAAACATATCTATGACGCTTCCGTCTTTTCTTTTATTATAATCCAAGACATCAATCATGCAGTAAACAGCTTCACTATATATTTTCATTAAAAAATCATCTGCAGAAACTTGTTTAATGTTCATGGCATCTAACATTTCTTTTGCTCCTTTGGCCACCTTCCCATTACCTGTAAGCAAAATTTTAATATGTGGTAGAGTGATTTTACTTAACTCATTAATCAAAGCCATTTGGTCAGGCAAAGTTTCAGCTA
>JARRKS010000363.1:0-4148 GCA_037387865.1 Flavobacteriaceae bacterium | reverse complement strand
CAATATTATATTCATATAAATTATTGCGCTCATTGAGTTCTAATAACCATTTTGTATTGGTTTCGTAGGTTCTAATAAGTTCAGTTCTCAAAGAATCGTTTTTTATAAAACTTAATCCATAGTTCTTTGTATTTTGATAAGCCTGGTCTCTTATAAATGCTATATATCTTGAATGGGCATTTGCAAAATGAAATTTTAAGGAATCATTATAGGGTAGATCATTTTTGAAATATTGAATGAGATAATTACATGAAGCAAGGGATTTTTTATTTCCTTCAATTTGAATTTTTTGAAATTCAAGCTCTCCGCCATGCATGCCTCCAATGATATTTCCACCTTCTAACACATTTTTTAATTCAATAAGAAGATTAAGCTCTATATTTTTAAGTTTGCGTTGCTCATTCCAATTATTGATCTGTAGGGCGATCAAAATCCCAATCACTACCAATATAATTTCCCCAATCGCGTACTTTAAGTAGTTGGCATTTTTGCCTTCTTTCAAAAGAGTTTTACGGATATTTCGAAAGAATTTGATCATAGTTTAATTGTTTTATCTACCATGAGGTTCCATATTTGGTAAAGGCCCTAAATCTTTTACGTAATGATCAAAAAACTCCTGTACATCTTGCCAAACTTCTGAACGATATTCAGACAAACCATGATCTGCACCTTCATAAAAATGAAATCTAAAGGGATGCTTGTATTTATAAAGAGAATCGGCCATATCTAGAGCATCTTTAGGAGAAACACGCCAGTCTGATGATCCATGCAACAACATAATTGGCGTAGTTTTACATAATTTATCTGTCCAAAAAAGTGCAGACCGCTTTTTTAATTGATCTTCTTTATTGGTTTCATAGTTTGGCAATAGCTGTGAAAACACATACTCTTCCATTTCTGGTCGCTCGCTTATATTTCTAAAGCTATTGGAAACACCAGCACCAATAATAGCAGCCTTGAAATTGCAGGTTTCAGATATTGTTCTATAGGTCATTAGACCTCCACGACTATGGCCATAAATACCCATTCTTGATGTATCTGCCATTTTTTCATAAGCTAACAATGGGATAAGATTATGGACATCATTTACATCAGCGCCACCAAATTCTTCCATGCCTTCACTGCCACAACCGCCACGATAATTACTTGCTGCAACAACATAGCCCCAAGATGCCATTTTTCGCAATAAAAAGTTAGCACGAATATCATTAATAGCGCCAAAATCGCGATTACCACCACGATTAAAAATAATTACAGGGTAATAACCAGGTTCTTTTGGTTGTGCCATATAACCATTAATTTTTAAACCATCCGATAAATATGAAATCTTAAAAAGATTTGTAGTAGGATGATGCTCTGTAAAGGCAGGATTGTCCTTAAATTTTTCAAAAATGCTATCGTGATAAACAACAGGTACTTTTTCTATTAATTTTCCGTTTTGAGCCAATAAGCTTGTTGTAAAGATAATAGAACTTAAAAGTGCAAATATTCTTTTCATAGTTTTGAATTTACAGAAAATTAATCATGTTTATATAGGTCTTTCAATGCCCAGTGCTTTAATTCTTGATGACAATGTGGTAGGTGGTAACTGTAGTAATTCTGCAGCTCCATTTTTACCTGATATTTTCCAACGTGTTTGCCTTAAAGCATTTAAAATGTTTTCCTTTTCTAAATCAATAAGTTCTTTTGAAGTCAATATTTTATTTGATTTAGCTTCTGTATCTATTTTTGGAATGTTTTTATTATTTGGAATAATAGATTGCCAGTTAACCTTTCCATCTTGAGAGATAATTACGGCACGTTCTATCAAGTTTTGTAACTCTCGAACATTGCCTGGCCAATGATAGGATAACAGAATAGATTTATCATTTTCAGATAGATTATTAATAGACTTTCCTAATTTTTTTGAAAACTGATGGATCATTTCCTGTGCAATAAGGCAAACATCTTTTCCTCGATATTGTAATGCAGGGATTTCGATTGGGAAGACGTTTAATCTGTAATACAAATCTTCTCTAAATTTTCCTGTTTTAGAAAACTCTAATAAATCTCTATGTGTTGCTGCAATGATACGAACATCTACTTGAATAGTTTCTGAACTACCTACAGGTTCAAATTCACCTTCTTGAATAACACGTAGTAGCTTTGGCTGCAATTCTAGAGGTAACTCACCAATTTCATCAAGGAAAATAGTGCCTTTATCTGCTAATAAAAAACGTCCTTTTCTATCTGCAGTTGCTCCTGTAAACGCTCCTTTTTTGTGACCAAATAATTCACTTTCAATTAAATTAGCTGGAATAGCACCACAATTAATTCTAATCAATGGTTTGTCATTTCTATCACTGCCTTTATGTATAGCTCTAGCAACAAGTTCTTTTCCAGTTCCTGTTTCTCCAGTAATTAAAACCGTAGCATCTGTCTTTNNACCGTAGCATCTGTCTTTGCTACTTGATTTATGAGATTGAGTACTTGATTCATACTCTTATCTTCACTGATAATTCCGTAACTGCTTGTAAGTTCTTGAATTTCTTCTGTGAGATATTCGGTTTGTTTTGTTAACAAATTTATTTTGTCTTCTGCAATGAGGCGTTCTTCTATATTTCTTAATATAAGCGTGTAAAAGGTGTCTTCATCACTTCCGTATTTACTAATTGTGCCTTCATTTAAAGTTTCTGTTTCGTTTGAACCTATAACTTTTACGACATTAGGTAGATATTTATTTGTGGTTTGGTTGTTGCCTTCCTTTGCAGATTTTATAATAGATTCTATAAGGTTTGCACTATCTTCATCAAAGAAAAACAACACATTGCGCTGTAAAACATCGTTGTTTTCGAGTAATTTATTTGCTGAAGGATTAGTTAAGACAATTCTAAAATCACTATTGAACATGATAATGGCATCCATTGCACCATTGATCAATCCGCTCATTTTTATATTTGCCAATTCAACTTCATGGTTTGAACTTGCCAATCTTTCCTGAATTATATCAAGTTCTCTGTGGCGTTTTATCATCACAGAAAGAATGCCTTGAGCAAAGCCACTATCATTTTTCATTAGGTCCAGAAAATGTTCCCGTTCAATTTTTAAAACTTTTGTGTCTTCAGTTGCTGTTATTGATGCAGAACGGGATTGATTATCTATAAGCGCATATTCACCAAAACATTCACCTTTTGACAGATAACCATAAATGTGACTATTTTCGTGCACTTTAACTTTCCCAGTTAGAATAGTATACATGCTATTTCCAGAATCATTCTTTTTAAAAATATTTTCATTTTTCTTATAGGTTTCAGGCTGTAGATTTTTACTAAAATGTTCTAGTGACTTTGTGGAAACTTCAGAAAAAAAGGATACTTGTTTTAAGAATGAAGAGATGTTTTTTATTTCGGTTGGCGTCATATTTAATTAGGTAAACAAAAGTAATGTATAAATATATGAATATTTAGTTATGATAAGTAATTACAAAAGGTGTACATAATCGAGAAATTATTATAATTTAGTAGATTATTAATAACAGTTTTTAAATGTCGCCAAAAAGACAGCTTGCTGCAATAATGTTTACTGACATTGAAGGATATACAGCCTTGATGCAGGATGATGAAAAAAATGCTGTTCATATTAGGTTCAAGCATCGTGAAATATTTAATTCTGTTACCAAAAAATACAATGGTGAGATCATTCAATATTATGGTGATGGCACTTTAAGTATTTTTAGTAGTTCTGTTGAAGCTATTAAATGTGGCATTGAAATGCAAAGAGCTTTTCAACAAGAGCCTTCAATCCCCGTTAGAATTGGTGTACATGCTGGTGATATTATCAAAACAGAATCAGATATTATAGGAGATGCCGTAAACGTAGCTTCCAGGATAGAATCTCTAGCTGTAGCGGGTAGTATTTTAATATCTGGAGAGGTCAATGATCAACTTCGAAATCAGAATGATATTGACTCAAAGTTCATGGATAGTTTTGAGTTTAAAAATGTTGATCAGATTATGCCAGTCTTTGCTATTACTAATAAAGGTATCGTGGTGCCTAAAAAAGGCGAATTATCTGGTAAAACTAAAGAAAAATTAAGGAAGAAAAGTAGGTTCAATCGCAATAGTATATTAATGACTTTAGGAATTATTGCAATAATAACTTCATTTTTT
>JARRKS010000362.1:0-3211 GCA_037387865.1 Flavobacteriaceae bacterium | reverse complement strand
GACTTGAAGATTGGATCGAAAATGACATCTCAATAATATCTTCAGGCTTGCTTTTGATAGGTCGCCAAGTTGAAACAAGATATGGTGGATTGATAGACATTCTCTGTATTGACCACAAAGGTGATATTATAATTGTAGAATTGAAAAGAGATAAGACACCTAGGGAAATCACAGCTCAAGTTCTTGATTATGCATCATGGATTAGAAATCTCACAGCAGAACAAATCCAAGATATTGCAAGAAATTATTTCAAAAGTGAATTGGAAGATGCTTTTGAGTCAAAATTTGGCTTTGATCTACCTGAAAGCATTAATCAAGAGCATGAGATGCTTGTCGTTGGATCCGAGATAGATAACGCGAGTCAGAGAATAATTAACTATCTTTCAGAAAGCTATGGAGTAGCAATTAACGCTATAACTTTCAATTATTTCATGGATGGAAATTGCGAATACCTTGCCCGGACTTTTCTGATTGAACCTTCGAAAGCAGAAATTCAACAACAAACTAGACAGGGTAAGAGGTTACCTAACTTAACTGAGGAGCAACTTCAGGCAATAGCAGATGAAAATGAAGTAGGCGGGTTGTATAGACAATTATTAGAGGGATTAACTCCTCTGTTCTATTCCCCAAGACCCACAAGAAGCACAATTGCGTTTAAGGGAATTGTTCAAGGAAAAAGACGAGTTATATTAAGTCTAGTTCCAGGTGAAAGTAATTCAGAAAAAGGGTTGAAATTCAGAGTTTATGTTGAAAGGCTCTCAAAACATCAGAAGATTTCTGAAGAAGAAGTAATAGAAATCTTACCGAAGAATAAAACTCCGTGGAAGTATTACGAAAACGCTCCTTCAGATCTTTGCGGATATGAAGGATTTTTTGAGAATAGTGATGAAATATCGAATTTTCTACGTGTATTAAAGAAACAAATCGAATAATAACTCATTGACGTTCAATAATGTAGGTGAAATTCTTGGAAATCAAAGTATTAGGTGGAAAAGATGAGATTGGCGGAAACAAAATTCTGCTAGAGCATAAAGACACACGTATCTTTTTGGATTTCGGAATGAGTTTCAAACAAGCATCAAAATATTTTTCAGAGTTTCTTCAACCTAGAAAATGTGCAGGATTATCTGACTTCTTTGAATTAGGTCTTCTTCCAGACATTGAAGGTTTGTATCGAGGAGATTATCTCAGACATATGGGCAGAGATAAAGAGGAAAGAAGCATTGATGCAGTCTTTCTTTCCCATGCTCATGCTGACCATGCAAACTATATTCATTTTCTAAGATTTGACATCCCAATATACTGCACAAGAATTTCAAAGACAATAATGCAATGTTTAGAAGAAACAGGAAGCAATCCACTCTCTGATTTTATTACAGCGTGTGAGGCGTTCCAATTCTATGAGAACAAAAAAGGAGGCTTATCAAGGGTTACTAGAAGAAACAAAGATTACGTTCATGAACGAGATTTTAAAATAATGGAACCAGAAACTAAAGTGCAGATAAAAAATTTAGAAGTTGAAATGCTTCCAGTTGATCACTCCCTTCCTGGAGCATGCGGATATATTGTTTATAGTGATGAAGGAAATCTTGTCTATACCGGCGATATTCGTTTTCATGGTTCAAAAGCCAATCAGAGCAGAAGGTTTGTTGAGAAAGCAAAGTCTGTGAAACCTAAATGGTTGTTATGCGAAGGAACAATAATCGATTCTAGAAAAAAGGATAGCGAAGAAACTGTAAAAGAAAGGATTACTGAACTCATCGGTGCCTCGAAAGGTCTCGTTTTTGTTGAATTTCCTGCTAGAGATCTCGATAGGGCTAACTCAATTTTTCAATCCGCAGGAGCTAGCAATCGAGAATTTGTAGTAAACATGAAACTAGCTTATCTACTAGCTGCATTAGGGGATGATGCCCCATTCTCTATTGATTCCATAAAGATTCTAGTTCCAAAGAAAAGCTGGGGCTTGATTTGTAAACCAGGTTTTGATTGCAAGTTAGTTGAAAAGGATTATTCAACTTGGGAACGAGAATTCATTAGCAGAGATAACGCAGTGACTTGTGATGACTTGTGTCAAGATCCTTTGAAGTATGTTGTCTCAATGAACATGTGGGAAATGAATCAGCTGACAGATATTAAACCTGAAAATGCCCTGTGGATAAAGTCTTCTTGTGATCCTTTCTGTGATGAAATGGAACTTGATGAGGAACGAAAAAAGAATTGGCTAGAACATTTCAACATTAAACATTATTCTACACATGCTTCTGGTCACGCTTCTGGAGAAGAGATAAGAGAAATGATTGATTTGATAAATCCGAAGATATTGATACCAATTCATACTGAGGATTCTAAAGTATTTTGCCAGCGCGCGCGCGCTAAATTAAAGTCTAACAGATTAATTAATAAAAATATGGTTAAAATCGAGAATTCAATAGTTTTCCTATCCGTGACGGTCTAATTTTTTCTTTTTTAGAGTTTTTTTGAGATATATTTTTTTACACATGTTTTTCTCAAACAATTCAAAATCTTCACCTGACAGAACCTCAAGTGTCTTGTTTGGATTTTTATCCAAAACCTCTTTCATTCTCACATAATCATTATCATCGAGGTCAATCACAATCTTGAAGCGCAATTACTTTCAGCTCTGAAAACCAACAGCAAATCTCTGTTTAATGTACAATATTTATATAATTATTATAGTACTCACAATTTTGATATCGTCGGAGATCGGAAGACCTAACGAGCTGTGTTCAACAATAATTGATTTCAGCTTAAGGAAGCGTTAGTAAATTATCAGAATATTAATGATTTTTTCAGTGTTTACGTTAATTTATTCTTAGAGTTCTGCCATATTTTATGCTGATTACTAATGCTACTACACACAATGCTAGTCCATATACATTATAGTAAATTGCCCAGTTAATAGGTTCAATTGTTGTTGAGATTAAGATTCCAAAGAATCCTGTTGAACTTGCATGCATCAATATCGCCAATAATACACTTTGAGTATTGGAATAAACCCACACAATTAATACTCGTAATGCTACAATGTGTAAAGAAGATCCGAAAAAGTAGAGCGCCCAATAACTTCCGATATCGTTATATGATCCTAGAAAACTAGCGACAATATGCCATATTGCATGAATTATTCCAAGATAAATGCCCGTCTTAAGTGCACTTGAGTTTCTCTTCATTTTTGGATAAGCAAATCCAG
>JARRKS010000361.1:0-3793 GCA_037387865.1 Flavobacteriaceae bacterium | reverse complement strand
TATAAGCCGCTTTACCGTCCTGATTACCCACATTTGAGATAATAGTCCATTAAACGGAGCGAATCCAAAAAGAGAAATTCCTGCCTTAGTTAAATTTCCATTTAATAAATTGTATCGCAATTTTGTTTATCTAAAGAAAAGAATAAAGCTGTGAATCTATTTAACTATATAATATTATTTATTTTCCTATATTTTTATGATTGACATTTATTCTTTTATTTCATATTCACAATTCATATTGAGGTTCAATCGGATTTGCTTCTCTAATCTCCCGCACCTTACATAGTCTGTGGCACTAGTCGTTTTTGAACAGACTTGTACTATATAATTTGAAACATCTTTTTTGTTATCTGATACCACATCGGGTGATAATTCCATGATACCCAAAAGAAAAAATTTGGAAAAGACACTGAATGAACATTCAAGATGGATTTTTTCGTCAGGGAGAATTGGAAAATTAGCTGATGTTAGAAAATGGAATCTTGATAAGTTCAACTTGGAAAATGAGGAGTTTCCATTTGCTAAACTCAAATTTGTTTCGTTGAGAGGTGCCAAATTATCGGGGATTAATTTTCGTCAAGCTGATCTTTTTATGGGCAATTTCATAGGTGCCTATCTTGATGGTGCGGATTTAGAGGGCGCCAATCTTTCTGGTTGTGATTTCAGTTTTTCAAAATGCATGAGAGCAAACTTTGCTAATGCAAATCTTGAAGGCGCCAATTTTGAAGGCGCCGATCTTTCTGAAACCAATTTTGCAAAAGCCATACTCCACTATACCAATTTTAAAGGAGCCAATCTTTCAGCTGCAGAGATGATTGATGCAGATATTGAAGGAGCGAATTTACAAGGTGCCAATCTTGAAGGCACCAACTTTGAAGGTACCGATCTATTCAAAGCCGAATTTGACAAAACTTATTTGAGCGGTCTTAATACTGAGAACATCGATTTTCCAGAGGCTGATCAGGAAGATACTAATTTTTCTAATTCTATAGAGAATGAAAAGGTACCGCCAGAAATTAGATTAAAAAATCACCGTTTTGATAAGACCAAACTAAATCGAAGACCAAGTATTAAATCATCAAAGGAGGATTTAATTGTGGATTTAGATGCTATCAAACCAGATATGATAGAAGAGGCTATTAATGACCTAATTGAGAAGGTAAAATCGAACATTCAACCTGATGAGCTAAAAACAATATTCACAACGTTTAAAAATGAAAATTTGATAGACAAAAAAGCAGTAATTGATTTTAAACACGGTGACATTGTCGCCAATAATGGTCAGGTAGCATTTCAACTGGATTTTAAGATTTCTTATGATTTGAGCTTATTGCTTAATCGCAATGGTAAATTAATTAAGTTCATCGCTCGATCGCGAGATAAATTGATAAACAAAGACGACTTAAAATAAATAACATAATATGAAAATCTAGTTAAAAGGAAATAGTTCGGGCAGATATTTTGGTCACCTACAGCTGGCTTCTTTGCAATTATAAAACTTGCAATATCAATATCAGTATTTGGTGCCAATATATTCAAATGACGAAAATCCACAATTTCTTTAAATTTTTATATTGGTAACCTTCATTATAATAGCCATAATATTCTGAATAATTTTTCATATATTTCCCATTTTTCTTCCCAATTTTTCAGCTGACACCTCTCCGATAAATTATTTTATCCTGTAAACTCGTATGGTTTCGTCTAATTTCTATCTGTTGGCACGCCTATTGCTTTTGATCGCGCATACCTGAATAGATTATTTTATGTTTCTTCTATAAAGTAGGTAATACAATGATTTTCGCAAAATCAAGAGCATCGATCATAAAGTGAGAATCGAATGAAGTCTAATGCCAATATTACGAAAAAGATGCTGAATGATCATATGAGTTGGATCTCGTCCTGGGGAGAAACGGGAAAATTGGCTGAATTTAATGACTGGAATCTTGACAATGCCAATCTTCAAATCGTCGATTTGTCAATGGCCAAATTCCACCATGCTTCACTAAAAAATGCTAATCTAAGTGGAGTTAATTTTTTTAAAGCGGAAATATATTATACCAATCTTAAGGGTGCGAACATTTCAAAAGGTAATTTAGGGTATTCACAATGCGAGGGATCGAATTTTGCCGATGCAAATTTAGAAGGTGCCAACTTTGAAGGCGCCAATCTTCGAAAAACCAATTTTACAGGAGCCAACAGTATTGATGAGACTAGTTTTGAAAAAATATATCCTATTAATGAAAAATCTCCAGAACGCAATCTAAAAGATAATTTAATTTCAAGCCCTCTACTTAATGAAACAGATTCCCATAAATCTGGGACGAGAAATCAAAAATCGGAAAAGGCGACTTCAAATATAGATACGGAAATTAAATCCGGGAAGGGGCGATCATTAATGGATTTAAATGCAGTCAAACCAGACATGATAGAAAAGTCTATTGGGGACCTGATCGATAAGTTAAAATCTAACATTCAATTTGAACAAATAAAAGCTTTATGCAAAGATCAACATGGTTTAGGAAAAATAGATAAAATTGATATTACACAAGGTGACATTGTTATACATGACGGTGAGTTGGCATTTAAATTTGATTGCAGAATCTCTCATAATCTAAGTCTACTGCTCGACCGTAAGGGTAAATTGATAAATATCAATCGCTCGATAGAAAAGTAATTCGAAAAATAAAGCCGACCGTACTTTACTGTCTAAATTGAATAGAAATCTTTCTTCTTACAGGAATCTTTGGTGGTATCAACCGTTCTAGTTAAGATAATAAAGATTAAGATTGCAGTAAAAAATTTGCGATATCTCCATATCTGTATCCCATCGAAATTATTTCAGATTGTGATATCAGTTTCATATCCCAACTTTAAAATTTCTGCGTTTATCTTACGATCTGCGATTGTATATTAGCCATACGATACCCACACTTTAGCTGAAGTTTATAAATCGGCTATCCTGGTGAAATTTCAAAAAGCCGAAATTTTTCAGGTTGGCAAAAGACATATACAAAATCAGAAAATGATAGATAACTTGGAATTATCACCACCGCTAAGTTGTTAACAATTTTTATCTATCTGGATTTTATCAGAATATTTTTATTATATTCTATTAATGCAATAAAATCAGTCAGTTTTTGAATTCAAACTTTTATCATAAAATTTCAATTATATACGAAGTTATGAACAGCTTATAAACAAATTATTAACAATTTAAAAATTCCTTCCACCGCAGCAACAGTCTCGGGACAGTGGTATATTTCAAGTTTAGTCTCACTGCCTTCACAAAGGATTTATCTCTAAAGATTTTTCTCCGCATCGGTTAGGAAAAAAACCTTTTGCTATTTAAAATTCAATTTTATATCTACTGTCGATATGGATCCCAAAGTGGTTTTAATTAATTTAAAACATAAACAAGGATTTTAGTCTAAGTGGATAGTTCTGAGAAGATCACGCAAATTAATGATAACGGCGGTATGCGATCGGTGGCAGACAGAAGAAAATATGGCACTATTGATTACACACCTGAGCGAAGATCCGGCCAGGAACGCAGAAGTGGCGTTGACCGAAGAAAGGGACAAAAATTTAGGGGTGAAAAGGCTATAGAACGCAGGGAATTATCTCGGTAAGGCTCTGAAAACTTTGACCGCTATGAATAGAAAATTTATCAGCATCATACCGCATTTTTAGAATATTTTAGAACATTGGATTGGCGTAACCAATCCATAGCAAATCTCAATCCCACCTGGTTTTAACCTAAGGCACGAAGTCCAACAAAAATATTTGCTGA
>JARRKS010000360.1:0-4035 GCA_037387865.1 Flavobacteriaceae bacterium | reverse complement strand
TTATTACAATTGACCAGGCTTTGGAGTTGGCAATCGAAAATAATGCAAGTTTGAAGGCTTCAAATTTGAAAATAGATGAAGCTAATGCATTAGTTGGAAGTGCTTTTAGTTTTGACAAAACATCGGTCTATTATCATTATGATGAAAATAACTTGGCAATTAACAATGAACCTCTAAAAGTGTTTGGAATTTCACAGGACTTTAGATTTCCGACAGTATATTTTGCTCAAAAGAAAGCCAACAATGCAAAGGCAAGTCTTGAGAGATCGAATTTCGACATACAGTTTCAACAAATTAAAGAAGCCGTTCTTTCAAGGTACTATCAATTGAGCTATGAAAAAAGTAAAGCTAGATCATATAAATATTTAGACAGTCTTTACGACGATTTTTCAAAAAAAGCTGAAAGGCGTTTTGAATTGGGAGAAACCAATTATTTAGAAATGCTCACTGCAAAATCTAAACAAAAGCAACTGGAAACGCTTTACATGCAAGCACAACAAGATGTACTATATGCAAAAGAAAAATTAAAAGAAGTCATACAAATAGACGCATTTAATATTATAGAACAAGACCTTATAAAATTGGATTTGGAAACTGTATCATTAGAAAGCAATTTAGGCCTCCAGCATTATGAATCTTCAAAATTATATTTCAAAGCACTTCATCAAATAGAGAAACAGGATTTGTTGCCAGATATTAATCTGAACTATTTTCAAGGATCCAACGGTACCTTGAATGATAATTTAATAGGGTATCAATTAGGATTGAAAATACCTGTTTTGTTTTCTGGGAACGCTTCAAAAATTAAAGCCTCCAAAATAGCACAAGATATTATTGATGAAGAACAATTAGATTATAAACTAAAATTAAATGCCAAATACCAATCACTTTTAGCTACACTTCAAAAATATAATGAAGCTATTATTTACTATGAAACACAAGGCAAAAAACTTTCGAAAGAGATTTTAAAAACAGCCAATAGGACATTTAAAGAAGGAGAAATAGATTTTTTTAAATATATACAAAGTATAGAAACGGCTAAAGATATTGAACTTTCCTATTTAGAAAACTTGAACGCCTATAATCAAACTATCATAAAAATTAACCATCTAATTTTATAAAAGATGAAAAAGATATATATCCTTTTATTTTCAATGGTTTTATTCAACTGTAGAAACCAAGATAAAAATTCTGACATGAATACAACTACTGAAGCAGATTCCAATAAAATCATAATCAGTAACCAACAATTTGAAAGTGAACATATGCAATTGGGGCAACTTCATGAGGAAGCCTTTAATAATTTAGTCCAAACAAATGGATTGGTTGATGTACCACCAGAAAACAAATCAATTATTAGCACATTTATGGGAGGTTATGTCACTAAAATCCCTTTACTCATTGGTGACGCTGTAAAAAAAGGACAATTAGTGGCCACTTTAGAAAACATAGAATTTGTTGGAATACAGCAACACTATTTAGAAATAGCCGAACAAATGGCTTATTTAAAAAATGAATATGAACGTCAAAAGAAATTATACAACGAAAACATTACGTCTCAAAAAAACTTTTTAAAAGCTGAAAGTGACTACAAAAGCACTTTGGCAATTTATAACGGATTGCAACAAAAATTGCGAATGATGAACATCGATCCAAATGCAGTTGAACAAAGTGAAATCACTTCAAGCATAAATTTATATGCACCGATAGCTGGTTCTGTTACCAAAGTAAATGTTAGTAATGGATCATTTGTGTCATCATCAGCAGAGTTGTTGGAGATTATTAATACTGAACATATACATTTAGAATTAAATGTTTTTGAAAAGGATATATTGAAAATAAAAAAAGACCAAAAAATAAAATTTAATATACCGGAAGCATCCAGTCAGATTTATGATGCCGAAGTCCATTTGGTGGGAACATCTATTGATGAAAACAGAACGATTAAAGTTCATGCCCATATTGAAGATGAGGAAAATGCCAATTTTATAGTTGGAATGTTTGTTGAGGCCAATATCATTACAGACTCCGTAACTCGTTTTGCATTGCCAAATGAGGCAATCACTAAAATAGATGATAATTATTTTGTTTTAGTCTTAGAAAACAAAACAGATTCTGATTTTACTTTTAAAAAGGAAAAAATAGAAATTGGTACAAAAAATGAAGCTTACACCGAAGTGTTAAATTATAATAATTTAGCAGGAAAAGATATACTAATAAAAGGTGGCTTTCTCATTTTTTATGATATCACGTAAGTCTTCAATTTTAACACGCTTTTGCTCCATGCTGTCCCTATATCTAATGGTAACGGTGTTATCCTCCAAAGTATCATGATCTACTGTAATACAGAATGGTGTACCGTTGGCATCTTGTCTTCTGTAACGTCTTCCAACAGCATCTTTTTCATCGTAAACCACATTAAAGTCCCATTTCAATTCTTCAACAATGTTACGCGCTATTTCTGGTAATCCATCCTTTTTAACCAATGGTAAAATAGCCGCTTTTGTAGGAGCCAAAACAGCAGGTAATTTTAATACTGTTCTCGTTGTATTATTATCCAATTCTTCTTCAACGAGTGAATTTGAAAATACAGCCAAGAACATCCTATCTAAACCAATAGACGTTTCTAAAACATAAGGAACATAACTTTTGTTTTCTTCAGGATCAAAATATTGTAATTTCTTTCCTGAATATTTTTCATGCTGGCTTAAATCAAAATCTGTTCTTGAATGAATTCCTTCCAACTCTTTAAAACCAAAAGGAAATTTGAATTCAATATCACATGCGGCATCTGCATAATGTGCTAATTTATCATGATCGTGAAAACGATAGTTATCTTTACCCATTCCAAGAGACAAATGCCATTTCATTCTAGTCTCTTTCCAATGCTCGTACCACTCAACTTGTGTTCCTGGTTTAATAAAGAACTGCATTTCCATTTGCTCAAACTCACGCATTCTAAAGATGAATTGTCTGGCTACAATTTCGTTTCTAAAGGCTTTTCCTGTTTGAGCAATACCAAACGGAATTTTCATACGTCCTGTTTTCTGAACATTTAAAAAATTTACAAAAATACCTTGAGCAGTTTCTGGACGTAAATATAAATCCATCGCATTTTCTGCAGAAGCACCTAGTTTTGTTCCAAACATTAGATTGAACTGTTTTACATCAGTCCAGTTTCTACTTCCAGTTAATGGATCAGCAATTTCTAGCTCTTCAATAAGTGCTTTCACATCGGCTAAATCTTCATTTTCTAAAGACATACCCATTCTTTCCAGCGTATTGTTTATTTTTTCTTGATAACCTAGAACTCGAGGGTTTGTTGTAATAAATTCTTCTTTATTAAAAGCATCACCAAAACGTTTTGCCGCTTTTGCAACTTCTTTATTGATTTTTCCTTCAATCTTCGCGCAATAATCTTCTATTAAAACGTCTGCGCGATATCTTTTTTTAGAATCTTTATTGTCAATTAACGGGTCGTTAAACGCATCTACGTGCCCTGAAGCTTTCCATGTTGTTGGGTGCATAAAGATTGCTGCATCTATACCAACTATATTATCGTGCATTTGTACCATGGCTTTCCACCAATAGTCGCGAATATTCTTTTTTAATTCAACACCATTTTGTGCATAATCATAAACTGCACTTAAACCGTCGTAAATTTCACTGCTTTGAAATACATAACCGTATTCCTTTGCATGAGAAATTACCTTCTTAAATTGATCATCATTATTTACCATGCTGCAAAAATATAAAACCACTTCAAACAAATGGAGTGGATTGATAAATATTATTCATTTTTCTGATGTAGCTAAATTACCTATTTTTAGAACATTATTGCAGACTAGCATGTTACAAATAGCAGAAAATCTAATTAATTTATTCTTCCCAAAAGTTTGTTATTCATGTAACAATCTTTTAACCGATAATGAAAAATATGTTTGTACAGATTGTAGGCACGATTTACCGGTTACAAATTTTCATTTTAATCAGGATGATTCCGTATTGAAAATTTTTTATGGTCGTATAAAAATT
>JARRKS010000359.1:2492-4439 GCA_037387865.1 Flavobacteriaceae bacterium | reverse complement strand
AGAGATAGCACTGGAACTATTATCGGATTCATTTAAATCGGGCAGCAGGCAACTGTTTGCGTGTATTATGTTTTTGGATATTAGGGATTTTACAGTATTTGCAGAGAAAAAAGAACCCTCTGAAATTATAAAATATCAAAATGATGTTTTTGGTTTTATGATAGACAGTATCAGTAAACACAAAGGCATTATCAATCAATTTTTGGGCGATGGCTTTATGGCTACATTTGGAGCGCCAGCCTCTTCTGGAAACGATTGTCAAAATGCTGTTGATGCCGCTTTAGATATTTTAAATCAATTAAATCACTTATGTGAATCTGGGGTCATTCCAAAAACCAAAATTGGGATTGGCTTGCATGCTGGGCAAATTGTTACAGGAAATGTAGGAACTGTTGACCGAAAACAATATTCAATAACTGGAAATACAGTAATTTTGGCTTCCCGCATTGAACAACTTAATAAAGAGTACCATTCAGAAATCTTGATTTCAAAAGAGGTTTTTGAAAAGCTAACAAGCTCTAGTTTAAAATTCAAAAATCTTGGAAAAGTTAAAGTAAAAGGTCGTTCAGAACCAATTGAAATTATTCAATTGGTTTAAAAAGCATAACAGGGCTTGTTCAACGCATTCTTTTTTAAAAGCTTCCTGTCCTTTGTTTTGAAAAAGAAAAGCCTTTCAATACTCTACTTTGAGACTACTTGGTACATTGTTATACCACAACACAAATTTAAATGTCACCGCGCCAAATGGCTCCTTCGTAAAAAGCTTCCAGCGGATGTATTCTTAACACTCGGTCCGACTTGTAAAGGACTCGAAAATGTTAAATGAAGCATCTCATAAGATGCTTAATTAGCAGCTGGTAAAAATAGCATCATACTTGAAAAAATTTGTAACTTAAATATTATAATTATATATTAATCTCAAATATCAATTAAAATGACGTTAAATTGTGTTGTTGTTGATGATTCTAAAATTCAACGTCTCTCCATAATTAAATTAATCAAAGGTCATGACTCTCTGAACTTTATTGATGAATATTCTAGCGCATTAATTTGCAAAGAGAATTTATATAATCATCAAGTAGACCTAATCTTTTTAGATATTGAAATGCCAGATTTGACCGGGTTTCAATTTTTGGATTTGCTGGAAAATAAGCCGCAAATTATTTTTATAACAGGTAAAACTCAATATGCCTTTAAGGCATTTAATTATGATGCAACCGATTATTTACATAAACCAATAACAAGAGAACGTTTTAATGCTGCCGTTAACAAGGCTCTAAAACAACAAAAGCTTAAAAATCCTATCAATGTAGATGACAATTACATGATCATCAGAAGTAAGCACAAAAAACATAAAGTCTTTAACAGGAATATAAAATGGGTGGAAGCACTTGGTGATTACATAAAACTGGTTACAGATGAAAAGAGTTTTATAATTCTGTCTACCATGAAGGCATTTGAAAATGAATTGCCAGAGGAAAAATTTTTAAGGATACATAAATCGTATATTGTAAACCTGACAAAAATTGAAAGGTTTAGCCCTAAAATGGTTGAAATTGATAATTCTGAAATTCCTCTGAGCAGAAATAAAAAGACCTTGTTAGTTGATGCGTTAAAAACTTTTGAACGCCATAATTATAATTGAAATTCTAAATCTTTATTTAAGCGGTATAAAAAAGATTTCTTACTCTAAATTTACAATCACGAATATCCAGTGACATTATTCAATAAAATAAAAAAGGTGAACGAGAGTTCACCTTTTTTGCCCCAAATCTACCATAAACTTAACCTACTTATGTTACGGTAGGCGAAATATAGAAATTTCAAAAAACATTAAACAAATTTATCCGTCAATAACTCAAAAATTTGTTGAATGGTAACTATTTAGTACTAATCAAAAGATTTTTAAATTACACAAAATATTCTTTTAAAAAAAGAGCCACAAAC
>JARRKS010000359.1:0-2485 GCA_037387865.1 Flavobacteriaceae bacterium | reverse complement strand
CTTGAGCCACATTTGTTTGTGGCTCAAGTAACATAAAATAAGTATAATGGGGTATTTAGTTCATGGCTATTAAATTTACAGGCATTGTTTGGTCTTTAGATATATAACAATCAATAGACATAAAGCACTACCCCATATAGTAACTATTAGGTCATCTGTAAAATATTTCAGTTGAACTGCTAAAAAATATATTAAATCACCTTAATTTACCTATCTCGAAACTTATCAACTTATCGATTATCTTACGAAAACTATCGTGAATAGTCTTATTATAAAATAACCATATTGTTTATATTTGAAATATTAATAATTAAATTAAAATTATGATTTTAGGAGTTTCAGAATGGTTGAGCGATAAATTAGGGTGGAAGACATCTTATATCCGTATTACTTTTGTTGTGTCAGTATTATTCTTTGGAGTTGGTATTGGGCTATATTTAATTTTGTGGTTGGTTAAAATATTTTCAAAATAACCAATAGCGATTAAAGATAATCGAGACTAAAAGAGTTATATAATCTATCATCAAACTCTCTATCTCTGTGCTTACTTTTCTCTAGACAATTTTTCCATAACTGTGCTAATTAATCCTAATACCACTATGTCCTAAAACAAAAAAAGCCCTCCCAAATAAGGAAAAGCTTCTCACTAGTCTATTTCTAAACTACTTTGTCACATTTCTGTGACCAACACAACATTTTATTTGCGGTTTGGACGGGACTGACTGTGGGTATAATAGATTTATTTAAGCAAAAGCACTCTTAATTAATATTCAGGAATTCGTATTTTTGATTTTAATCACAAACATGATTTCATTATCAATTTTACTTTAATGTCAGAAATTATTGATTTAAGCCAAGAAATATATGCAGGCATGCCTGTATATCAGGATCTCCCAGATGTTAAAATTACAGTGCATAAATCTCATGAGGAATGGAATGGAATAATAGATTCTGATACACTTACTCCAGCTGTGTATAAATTAGAATTAGGCGAACACACCGGTACACACGTAGATGCATTAAATCATATGGGCATTGAACATGTGGGAAAGTCCATTGATACCATGCCACTTTCAATGTTTTATACTGAAGGTATATGCTTGGATTTCTCACACAAAAATTTGAAAGAATTGATTCAGCTGCAGGAAATTGAACAGGTTTGTTTAAAAGATCAGATTGAAATAAAAAAAGGGGATACTGTCTTAATTTTTACTGATCATTACAGAAAAACCTATAATACCGTTAACTGGCCCGATGGTCCTGGAATTACAGCTGAAGTAGCTAGATGGTTTGGGAATATGGAAATTGCTGCTTTTGGAGTTGAAACCATGTCTCCAGGTATTCCAGGTATTTCAAATAAAGAAGTTCATAGGATTTGTGGGGAGTTAGGGTTTACGCATTACGAGAATTTGATCAATCTCCATCTTTTAGTTGGTCGTGGTCGTTTTCGATTTATAGGATTTCCATTAAAAATTAAAGGGGGTACAGGATCACCCGTTAGGGCAGTTGCCATTTTTAAATCGATTGATTGAAGTTTAATATTATTCCTTTTTTACATTAATAGGTTTGAGCTAAAACACTAAATCCTTTGCTGAAATAAAACTTCTTTTGCCTGATTATAATGTCTCCGTTCATGATTTACTATAATATCGAATGCTGTTTCCAATTTATAAACGACATGTTTATTCACTGGAGAATTAATTACAGTTTTTTTGGAAATTAAATCTGAAGAATTATTGAATCAACTAGAAAACAGTGATTGTATTGTATGTGGTGTTGGAGGTGGAGGTTATTTGGCGGGAATGGGAATTGCTTTAAAAGCTTTTAATCCCAATATTAAAATTTATGGAGTACAACAAGAAAATGCTCCGTTTTTAGCAAACTGGTTTAAAACAAAAAAGTATCCAGAAAACTTTAAATTGAAACCATCAATCGCCGAAGGAATTGGTGCACAAGTAGAAGAAGACTCAATTACTTGGGATTACATAAATGAATTTGTTGAAGATTTTTTAATTGTATCTGAAGAAGACATTATAGATACTCTAAAATGGACAATTAAGAACCACAAACATTATGTGGAACCTTCCGGTGTTGTAGGATTAGCAGGTATAAGGAAGTACTCCAATGTTTTTAAAAATTATAAAAATGTTGTTACAGTAATAACTGGAAAAAATATGTCCTTTGATAAATTTTTAAAAATTATTAAATGAAAACGTTATCATCTAATAAATGGGTTAATAGGATTAACGAGATAACCTGTGATTTTGAAAACTCCTTTGGAATATTAAGTGTTCAAGAATTGAATTGGAAACCAAATTACAGCACTTGGAGCATTGCAGAAAATATTGACCATATTATTAAGACAAATAAGTCATACTTTTCAATTATTGAGAAAGCAAGAACGAAGACATTAAATACTTCATATTTAGCAAACTTTGGATGGATTGTCAATCTCTTTGGTCTTACTATTTTGAAAGGTGTTGAT
>JARRKS010000358.1:0-3268 GCA_037387865.1 Flavobacteriaceae bacterium | reverse complement strand
CTGACCAACACGATTTGCAGCAGCTTGATAATTATCTATTTCAACAGCAGGAGTTATTTTAGTTATCTGTAGCATGTAAACGCCTTTATCACCATCAATCAATTTTGAAGTTTCTCCTTCTTTAAGGCCAAAAGCTGTTCCAACAACCAATCCTTCTTTACCTGCTCCAGAAAGTGTAGGATTCTTCATATTAATAGCGGCAGCCGTTCTTACTGTTGTGTTTTCAGCAGCAGCCAAATCTTCTAATGTGGTAGCTTTAACCCTATCTCTAATTATTTGTGCTTTCTTTTCTTTTCTTAATTTTGGTAACACCGTGGCTGATGCATCTTCAACATTCATTAATCCCTTTTTGTTTTTAGCAGTAAGTTGAACAATTGCATAACCTCCAGGTATATTAAATCTTTTCACATCGCCTACTTCGACAGCATCTTCAAAAGTCCAACGCACAATGCTTCTTTGATTGCCTAAACCAGGAATTGATTCATCAAGAATTTTAATACTGTTTACAGGTCGAAGCACATAATTGTTTTCAGTAGCTACTTCTTGAAAATCTTTGTCAGCAACAGCTATCTCAAAATTTGAAGCATCTCTAAATACTTTATCTATTGTAGCTTCAGATGGTTCTATTTCTCGAGACATGGTACCAACTTTAATCATTCTTTGCTTATTCTTTTGGCCTTCAATTTCTATGATGTGAAATCCAAAAGCAGTTTTAACAACACCTACATCACCCGTTTTTCCTTCAAATTCAAAATCTCTAAATTCTGGAACCATCGTGTTGTAAGGATGCCAGTCATAGCGACCTCCGTTTGTTTTACTCCCTTGATCTGATGATAGAGCTTCTACTAATTCTGGGAATTTAGACGGATTTGCCTTTACAACGGCAAGGACACTATCTGCTGTTGCTTTTGCTTCTGTTTCTGTTTGAGTCACATCTGGTGCTGCACTAGCGGCTCCAATAAAAGGGATTAAAATGTGTCTTACTTTAACAGAGTCAGGTAATTGTTTTTCAGCAATAACTTTGGTTAACTTAAAATTTTGTCCATCTTTATATGGTCCATAAATTTCTCCAACGCTAAGTTTATAAATACTATCTGCTACAGCAGTTGGTAAATTGGATTTTGTTACAAAACGATCATCAAACTTAATATCTGAATGAGAATTAATAAACGCTTCGTTATCATCTGTATTTTTAAATCCAATCACAGTATCATTGGCTTTGGTCACTTCATTGTAAACAACTTTATCTTCCATCAATGATTCTAGATCTGCTTTAATGGCATTTTCGTCTTCAACAGAAGCTACTTCTTTAAACTCAACATAGTGTAAGTCCCTAGATTCATCTACTTCATAATCTTTTGAATGCGCCTTTATGTAGTTTGAAATGTCAGATTTTGTGATTGTTATTGTGCTATCTGGAATAGACGTATAAGGAATTTGTACATATTTAATGTCTACTTTGTTTCCTTCCAACTGATGTTCTAATTTTCCTTCGGCTAAAGTTCCCATTAGACCAGCTTTAACCAAATTCATATAATCTTGTTGTAAGGCATTAGCAGCCAAAGAATTTTCGTAATCTACCCATTGTTGATATGCTGCTGGTGTTTCTTTTAAATTAGCAATGTACTCGTTCATAATGTTTTCATCAAACAGACCAGCTTCGTTTTGAAAATCTGGGTTACCGGCCAAACTTGTACTTAAAATATCTTTCATTTGGTCTTTTTCAACTGAAATACCTAATTCTTCAAATTGGCTTTCAAAAACAGCTTGTCTTACCTCTTGTTCCCAAACTCTATTCATAACTTGGTTGTTACTTGTATTTGGGCCAAGTTGTCTTTGAGTTATTTCTACTTTGCTTAAAAATTCTTCTCGAGTTATATCTTTATCATTGATTGTACCAACAATATTCTGTGACTTTGAAGTTAATGCCTCACTATTTCTAAATAAATCTGATAAGACAAAAGAAAATAATGCTAACGCTATTATGATTATTAAGAAAAGACCTCGTTGTCTAATTTTATTTAAAACTGCCATTTTTCTTTAATTTTTATAAAAATATAGTGCGCGAAAATACCATTTTCTATTTAATAATAAAAGTAGAATGATGCTTAAATTGGTTTCAACAAAGTAATTTACTCTTCTTCTATAATTTTAAGTTCTACCAAATCTATTTTAGTATTAGAGACCTCTAAAATGGTAAACTGAAATTTATCAATAATGACTAACTCGTTTTGTTGTGGAATTTCTTCTGTATGATGCACTATTAAACCACCTAATGTTTCATAATTTTCATTTTCAGGTAAATTTATTTTATAAGATTCATTTAGGTAGTCCACTTCTAAACGTGCAGAAAACTTGTAGTGGTTTTCATCTATTAATTCTTCTGTAAGCTCAATAATATCATGTTCGTCTTCTATTTCTCCAAAAAGCTCTTCTACGATATCTTCTACTATTCGAATGAATGAACATAACCCAAAATATCATCAATAGTTTCTTTATACACCAAAATTTTTGAATACCCGGTTTCTGTAAAAAGTGCATTAAGATTTTTTATTGTTTCGTTCTGCTCAACAGCAACAATTTCGGTTCTAGGTATCATAACTTCACGTGCCTTGACTTCCGAAAATTCTAAAGCATTTTGAAAAATCTGTATTTCTGTATCTACTTCTTCATGAGCCTCAACAGATTCCATTTGCTCACTTATATAGTTGCCTAATTCAACCTTTGTAAAAGCTAGTTGTACCTGATCTCCTTCTGTTTTAAAAAAACGTTTCAAAACGGTATCTGATATCCAAATAACAAAATCTGAAATAAATGTAAATAACAAATAAAATAAATACGCTGGTATCGCAAATATTTTTAAAAGCGTATTGGCATAAATTTGAAAGAATACTTTTGGTAAAAACTCGGCTGTAATTAAAATGATGAACGTAGAAATTACAGTTTGTGTTAATAAACTTAAATCTGTAATTAAGTAACTAATCAATTGAGATTCAATTTCTAATTTCTGAAACCAACTTACTAAAAGATCTCCCATAAAGAAGCCATATAATACTAAAGCAATATTATTACCAATAAGCATTGTGGCAATAAATTTTGAAGGCTTTGCAGTAAGTTTTCTTAAAACATTAGCGAGAAGATCTTGCTGCTTTTTTTCAATCTCAATATGTATTTTATTTGAAGACACATAAGCAATTTCCATTCCTGAAAAAAAGGCCGAAAGCAATAAAGAAATTACAATAACCAGATATATACTCATTTATGTTTT
>JARRKS010000357.1:0-4963 GCA_037387865.1 Flavobacteriaceae bacterium | reverse complement strand
TGCCCAGCCCTCAAACCCTTTAGGAAATAACTTAAAAGGCAATCCTAAAGCACGTATTAACCATTTTGCTTTTCGATGTGGCTTATGCTTAATTTTCACTTTCATAAACCAAGGGTCGCTTTTATTGTATTTAATAGGTTTGGATAAATCTACGATCTTCATTTTTCAAATTATTGCCAAATATTTAGATATTACAACCTAAAAACCTCATAAGACTGATGCACTTGTTTTACAACCTGTTCAGTGCGTTCGGCGTGTGTATCGCTAATAAATAGTTGTCCAAAATTTTCATCATCCACTAATTTAATGATTTGTGCTACACGATTTTCGTCTAATTTATCAAAAATATCATCAAGCAACAGAATAGGGTTCACACCGCTTTGCGCTTTTAAAAAATCAAATTGTGCTAATTTTAAAGCTATTAAGAAGGATTTTTGCTGTCCTTGACTACCAAATTTTTTGATTGGATAATCGTCAATGTTAAAAATCAAATCGTCTTTATGTATGCCAACACTAGTGTATTGTAGTGCTTTGTCACGATTTAGATTTTCTATTAATAAATCATTCAATTCACCATTATACAAATCGCTTTTATAATTTAAATGCACATTTTCATTACCATTACTAATGGCTTGATAACGTGTCTTGAAGATAGGAATAAATTTTTCTAAAAAAGCTTTGCGTTCTGTAAATATTTTAGTGCCGTAATCAGTCAGTTGTTCATTATAAACCTCTAAAGTAACTGCATTAAAAGTATGGTTTAATGCAAAATATTTAAGTAAAGCATTGCGCTGCGACAATACCTTGTTATAGTTTATTAAGGCAGTTAGATAGCTCTTATTACTTTGTGAAATAACATTGTCAATAAACTTTCTGCGAATATCACTTCCTTCTGTAATGAGATCTCTGTCAGCAGGTGAAATAATGACTAATGGTAGAAAACCAATATGGTCGCTAAACTTCTCATAGATTTTGGCATTTCGTTTTATAATCTTTTTTTGTCCACGTTTTAAGCTTACTACTATTTTCTCTTCTTTGTCATCTTTTAGATAATCACCATTTATTACAAAAAATTCTTCATCATGTTTAATGTTCTGTGTTGCCACAGGATTAAAATAACTTTTCCCAAATGATAAATGGTAAATAGCATCGAGTACATTGGTTTTTCCAATACCATTGTTACCGACAATACAGTTTATTTTGTCGTTAAACCTAAACGATTTACTATCAAAATTTTTATAATTAAGTAATGAAAGCGATTTTAAAATCATATCTTACTGTAACAGAAATGTCTTTTTTTGAATCAGGGTTATTTAAAAAGGATGTGCAAATTATTGAAAAATAACAAATAAATAGGCTTTTAGTTATGAAGAAAAATTATATTTTTGCGGCGCATTAATATTGAATATATGGCAACGTACAAGAAAAGAGGAGGAAAACCAAAAAATAATACTGATAAAGATCAAAATTTAGGCGCAGGATCAACAACTGCCGAGGTATTTGATACTTTAGACCAAACAGCTTCAAAAACAGAAGATTGGGTTATAAAAAATCAAAAATATATCTTCATCATTATTGGTATAGTTGCAGCAGTTGTATTAGGGTTTTTAGGATATAGAGAGTATATTGCTAAACCAGCTCAAAGCGAAGCTATGAACGATATGTTTCAGGCTCAAAAGTATTTTAATGAAGCTGTAAACGCTTCAGAAAAAGATTCATTATATACTTTGTCATTAAATGGAGGTGAAGGTAAATACGGTATGTTAGATATTATAAGTGAGCATGGCGGTACTAAAGCTGCAAATCTTGCAAATTATTATGCTGGTATGGCTTATTTGAACCTTAAAGATTACAAGAATGCTGTAGAGTATTTAAGTAATTTCTCTAGTGATGATGAAGTTCTTGGTCCATTAGCTAAAGGCGGTATTGGTGATGCTTTTGTTCAGCTTAATCAACAAGAGGATGCATTGTCTTATTATGAGCAAGCAGCTAAATTAAAAACTAACGATTATACAACACCAATGTTTTTATTTAAAGCTGGTACAATTTCTTTGGAGCTAGGTCAGGTAGATAAGGCACTAACATATTTTAATAGTATAAAAGACGATTATCCAAATTCTACCGAGGCAGCTACTATTGATGTATTTATAGGAAAGGCTCAAGCTAGTAGATAACATGGCAACCGAAAATAAAAGCTATAGGAAGTGTTATTCAAGGAGAAACCAAACATTTCGATTTTGTGTGTGAAGCTGTTTCACAAGGTATCAAAGATCTAAATGTATTACATGATACACCAGTAATTTTCTGTGTTCTTACAGACAATACGATACAACAAGGTATGGATCGTTCTGGTGGCAAACATGGGAATAAAGGTACTGAAGCCGCTATTGCTGCAATTAAAATGGCTTCTTTAAAGTATCTATAGTTTTTTGGATTTCTCCACTTATCTAATGTTATTTTATATCTGTCTTCAAAATTTAAATGTTAACAATTTTTAGCATTAAGTCATCGGTATTTCTTGCTATTTTAAGTACATTTGAAGTGTAACAGATGTCGGCGTAAAAGTGATTTTTAAGCAACGCAAAAACAAAAAATTTAGTTATAAACCTAAATTTCAGGAAAACAACACTCTTGACGAAGATAATAGCTTTCAAACCAAATGGGAAGAGTTAAAAAATTCTAGAAAGAGAAAATCTAGTATTTTGCTGTCACCTGTAGTTTTGGTAGCATTTTTGATAGGTTTAATAATATTAATGTATGTTTTAGGACGTTACGAATAAAAGTAATATGGGAATATTTAAAACACGTAAGAATAAAAGATATGACTATACTATACACCTCGTTTTTATGACGATAAAGGACAAGGTAGTCCTTTTCAAATGAAGCATAAATTTGATGATTATCGTAAAACTGCTGGCAATCCAGGAGGTATTAAAACCAAATTCAAAACAGCTATAAATGAACTTAAAGAATCTCCTGATAGAGATGCTAACAGACGAATATTTATTATTGTTGCTATTTTAGTTCTTTTATTTTTACTCATAATAGATTTTGATTTATCTATTTTCTTTTCAAAATAATACATGGCAGACATTATTCAATTATTACCAGATCATGTAGCCAATCAAATTGCAGCAGGTGAAGTGGTACAACGCCCAGCTTCTGTTGTTAAAGAATTGCTTGAAAACGCCATTGATGCTCAAGCTTCTACCATTAAACTGATTGTAAAAGATGCTGGCAAAACCCTTATTCAAGTTATAGATGATGGTTATGGAATGAGCGTTACTGATGCACGTTTGAGCTTTGAACGCCATGCTACTTCAAAAATAAGAACTGCTGATGATTTGTTTAATCTTCATACTAAAGGTTTTAGAGGCGAGGCTTTAGCAAGTATAGCTGCTATTGCTCATGTAGAGTTAAAAACAAAGCTTGAAAATGAAGATATTGGTACACATCTTATCATTGAAGGTAGTCAAGTTATATCTCAAGACGTAGTTGTTACTCCAAAGGGAACATCAATTGCAGTTAAGAATTTATTCTATAACATACCTGCAAGACGTAATTTTTTAAAGTCTAATACAGTAGAAATGCGTCATGTTATTGATGAGTTTCATCGTGTGGCATTAGCACATCCAGATATAAAGTTTGTGATGTTCCAAAATGGCAGCGAACATTTTAACCTGCCCAAATGTAATTATAGACAACGTATTGTAAATATTTTTGGAAATAAAACCAACGAAAAGTTAGTACCCATAAATGAGAGCACTGAAGTTATAGAAATTTCTGGTTTTGTAGGAAAACCTGTATTTGCAAAAAAATCTAGAGGAGAACAGTTCTTTTTTGTAAATAAGCGCTTTGTAAAAAGTGCTTATTTAAATCATGCCATTTCTTCTGCTTTTGAAGGTTTGCTTAAAGAAGGCACGCATCCAAGTTATTTTTTAAATCTAGAAGTAGATCCACAATCTATTGATATTAATATTCATCCAACTAAAACTGAAATTAAGTTTGATGACGAACATACATTATATGCCATTTTGCGTTCTTCTGTTAAGCATAGTTTAGGACAATTTAATATTGCACCTGTTTTAGATTTTGATCGGGATGCAAATTTAGATACACCATACAATTATAAAGACAAGAAAGCTGCCATACCGTCTGTTGAAGTTGATAAAAACTTTAATCCGTTTCGAGAAGATACAAGGCAACAAACAAGAACATCGTTTAGAAAAGAACCAATGTCAAGCTGGGAAAGTTTGTATGTAGGGTTAGAATCTAAAAGCACTAAAACGCAACACGATTTTAGCGAGGTACAATTTGAAAGTGATGAAGAAAACACTCAAATGTTTAAAGCCGATAAAACTCTAAATGTGTCGCCAAAAACATTTCAACTGCATCATAAGTATATTGTAAATACTATTAAGTCTGGAATTCTCGTCATTGATCAACATAAAGCACATCAGCGAATACTTTATGAAGATTTTCTTCGGCATTTAACAGTTAAGGAAGCTATAAGTCAACAGTTATTATTTCCTTTAAAGCTTTATTTTTCAGGACAAGAATTAGAAATTATAAATCAATTAAAAGAAGACTTGGAACATACAGGTTTTGTATTTTCTAACGTTAATGACGCTATGGTTGAGATTTCAGGTATTCCAACTAATGTTCCAGAAAGTGAAGTCTCTGTCATTTTAGAGCAGTTAATTAGTGATATTCAAAACGAAGTGCCAGATGCTAATTTTAGTGCAACAGATTTGTTGGCAAAGTCTATGGCAAAAAGTCTGGCTATTAAAACAGGTCAGGAACTTACACAAATAGAACAAGAACATCTGGTAAATAGTTTGTTTGCTTGTAAAGAACCAAACGTAACACCAAATAATAAAGTAACATTTGTCACCATGACCGTTGATGAATTAGATAAAAAGTTTATGTAGTATGATGAGAATAACAGATACTGTTAAACACT
>JARRKS010000356.1:0-5113 GCA_037387865.1 Flavobacteriaceae bacterium | reverse complement strand
AATATGATCTTGTAATGGCGGAATTTCATAAAAATGGATCTCAAATACATGAAGCGGAAAGCCAAATTTTGGGATACAATCATATGGAGATTGGAGAATATCTGACTAAATTATGGGGGATGCCAGATACATTTTACACCCCGATCGGATATCATCATTATCCACAAAGACTAAAAAGTGCACGTGATGATATACACACATTAACAAAAATTCTTCACTTATCATCTTTATATGTTGAATTGTTTAACCACAGTTTTGATGTGGCTTTACAGATGGCAACCATAGAGCAGAGGGTAAAAGCATATGGTTTTGATAAGACAATAGACATCCATGAGGTGGGAAAAGCTATCAACCGTCAGGCTTCAGACATATTGCCGGTATTTGACATTGAATTTAAAGATGAAAATGAATACGTGCAACTGTTGGAAACAGCCAAAACTGAAATAGCAAGCCATTCAACAAAATTAATAAATGATCTGTTAGATCAACGGCAAGAAATTAATTTTCTAAGACAGCAGGTCGGCCGCGACAGCATGACCAACTTAAACAATCACCAACGCTTTCGCGAGCTGCTTCAGCAGGAAATCTCGCGATCGCACAGGTACAACCATCCTTTATCGGTTATTTTCGCTCGTTGCCGGCTGTCTGAAAAAAGAATTAAGAGAATCCGATCATTTAGCCCGCTATGGCGGTGAGGAGTTTGCTGTTATTTTACCTGAGACCGATAAGGACGATGCATGGCTGGCGGCTCAAAGGCTTCGAAAAGCGATCGATTCATTAAGGATAGCTCATGAAGATGGTTTTATTCATGTAACGATGAGCTTTGGAATTGCACTTTTGAAACCCAATGAGGAAATTTCGCTGGATGAATTAATAGGCAAGGCAGATAGCGTTTTATATAATGCGAAGAACCAGGGTAGAAATCAATGCTCTTTTTTTGAGTATAAAAATTGAGGTCGATAATGACTATGCCCGAAAGAAGAAAACATCCAAGGGTTAAAGTTTACTATCCCATTTCTTATGTTTGTACCGATAAAAAAGGCAGCATAGTTCAGCAGAATATGGGGGTAGCATTAAATATTAGCCAAAGCGGAATCCTTATAGAAACAGCAGATAGTGTATTTTCCAAATACATTTCGTTAACGACCGTTGACCTCAATGGCAGCGTTATTGAAATAAAAGGTAAGATTGCCTATTGTAAAAAGAATGAATCAACAAAATATTACAATAAAGATGAATACCGTAATAGCCCTGATCCAGAGCCCAAGACCGCTGTTATGTTTTAAGTATAAAGTTAAAATCCGCGTAGCAAAAAATCTCAAGCTTATAACCTCCATTAGCTTATTTGCCGTCATAACTATGAGAGGGCGCTATCTCCTTCGCTTAATTATAATACCTCCAAATATAGGTTCAATGGAATTACAACAATAATATTTTGCAAATTTTGAATTTACCTGCAGACCTTTATTGATTGCTATACCAGAGTAGGTTTTGCAAAGCTTTATAACACCAAAACTCCGATAACATCCACCGATCTGCTAAATGACAAGCTTCTGCCATTTTATGAGCAGCATCAGTTGCCCTTGCTTCGTATTTTAATCGGCAGAGGCACCGAATACTGTGGTAAGGTGGAAACCCATGATTAAAAGCTTTATTTGGCCATAAACGATATTGAACATACCAAGACAAAGGGCCAGATCGCCTAAAACAAATGGCATCTGTGAGCGGTTCCACAAAACGGTCAAACAGGAATTTTATCAGGTAAGATTTAGAAAGAAAATATACCGGGATCTTGAATCACTGCAATTAGATCTTGACCAATGGATAGAATACTATAACAATGAACGTAGTCATCAGGGAAAGATGGGCTGGGGAAGGACCCCGATGGAAACTCTTGAAGGTGGAAAGTCAATCTGTCAGGGGAAAATGGTAGCCTGGATTTGAACCGACAGACACCTTCTAAAAATTGGTAACTGTCAGATCAAATCTGAATTATTCAAAATTTAACATTTACAATTTATTACACGATAAATTTCCGGCGAAACAACAATTTCTTCTCCCTTCAGCATTCTGGATAATATAGGAGTTACTGGATCAAAACTATCAGCAAATCGCTCCATCACTGCTTTTTCAGGAATTTTCTGCCATCTATGCTCGCCAATATTTTTAACCTCGTAGCATGTCAATTCAATTTCCAAAATTATCAATTCTCCTAAATTAAATTTTTGAATGTTTTCAGAACTCACGCATCAGCATCGCCCCCGCGCACAGAGCCAACATTATTGCAACAAACATTGCCTTTGATGCCGGCCCCAATAACTTGATTGCAGCCACCATCACAGAAATTGTAGTCGTAACGGCTATCACAATCGCTGGAGCCATTATCCATGGAATCTTATCTGCCAGCGTTAATAGGTTTTGCATTTGATCCCCTTACAACCCTGAACAGATACTGTGACGGTGTTCTATAATTTAGTAGCGATTTTAAAAAGGGGCGTTATCGAGTTCTAAATCTACTCCCAAATAGAGTTTAATAAGAAAATCAGAACTAAAAGTCAAATAAAAATTATGTGTAATAACATATGGTTATACAGATATATAGCTTTGTTTTATTCTATAAATATACAAACGCGTAAGACCGTGTATTAAATGGAATTGCGCTCCATTTGCAACTCGCTGAATTTATTTGTAGCCTTTATAAATTAATGACTAAAATTTGCTAACATACATCTTTTTGCATTCTGGGCATTGAACAATACAGGTTTGTTTACGGAGGGCTTGTGGTCTATTTTCCAGAGGTTCTTCATGAATTGTTTCCAATAGGACATTGCTGCAGCATGTACCTAATGGCTTGATAGGGTGGAGAGTATACGCGAGACTTCGATATTGGGTGAGTGAAAGTTTTTTATTCATCGTCATTATCCGTTTGAGAATGCACGAGTTTTCGCTAAATTTACGATATCAAAAAGTCATATGTAAATTTTTCGTAATTTAAAGACTGATTTTTGTCAATTGCCAAATATTCTTTCTCCTAAAAATTTGCATGATCAATACGGTTTCATCTTCTGTAATATTAAGAAAATAATTTGTGTTTATACCGGCAAAAGAAATAAACTGATGTAAAAAACTATTTTATCTATTTAATGTGATAGATCATAAAATTAAATCTAATATTTTATATTTAATATGAATAAATAATAGAATAGAATACATATCTTCAATAATTGCATATCAAACCTTCTCCGCCCAGTTTTTTTAATTCGAACAAACCATTTTTAAATTTCATTCAATCCCAGTTTACTTATATTAAAAGCTAAAGCCATATCTATTACAAAAAATCTATGAGCTATTAAATTGAATTAATATTAATTTTATATAGTTATATACAATTATCAGATATATTTAGAATAATTCTTATAATTTCTATTAAAATCAAAGAAAATTGAAGAAATCCTGAGAATACACCAAAGCTTTAAAATCATGAAATTTTATAACCTATTGTATTTATTGTAATTATAAAATTTTGTTTTTAAAATTATTACAGTCAGTTAAGAGTATATAGACCGATGGGTAGATAATTTAAATGCTTATGCAGGTGTTTCAATTACCCCGTTCGGCCCTTAAACAGCATAGAAGTAAAGTGTGAAAACAGATAAAATATATGAGAAACCTTTATTTTATTAATTGATTTTATTTCAATGAATTATAATTTAAAGCAATTATTGATTCAAAGGCTTACCGATAAGGGCTTAGAGAAATATCTGATCCCTGGATTTTTGAGATGTTTGGCTAATTCAATTGATTTGGAGCTAAACGCAAGTTTTATATCAATAAACAATCACATGAAGCATATTGGGTGGGACGATATCGAATTGGACTATCACACATTTGAACTGGCGCGCAACTGTCTTGAAGCAGAAGGCTTTATAGGCCATGAATACAAACCATCTAAATGGTACGATAAAATAATTGTCAGTTTGCAGCAATAAAAAGTGACTATAGATTCAGGACTTTATTTAAAAAAATGCTTTATATTTAAAATCATAATATGCTGAATATGTTGTATAAAATGATTTTGAATTACTATTAATTAAGCGAGAGGAGGGAGGCTACATTTTCTTTATATCTTCTCGCAGTAAGGCGGTTCAAACGAACCGCCTTTTCGTTTTAGTGGTCTGCTAAAACTTGTGAGGCAGATATGGTAATTTTTCACACATTCAATGGTTTTATAACTTCGAGCCAAAATGCGGATCATTAGCCTCGAGTCTATCATATTAATTTTTACCATCTATTTAGTGATACTCAATTGAGGAAATAATTCAATATGAAAAATATGAATAGCAAAATTTTAGATAATGTTTCTGCAAAGTATCAGGCAAAATTTCCCAATTTGGCAAACTCAAAAGATTTATTAACGAAAGCCCAGACTCAATTTAAAAAGCGCAAAAAACCAAAAATTATAGTCAAACAAAAACAATTAAAAGATTCTAAAGATCAAAAATTAAAAAGTATTCAGAAAGCTTTTAAGCTAAAAACTAGAAAGAATCTAACTCCATATGATTGTTCAATTATGTTAACAGGTGGACCTTTAATTACTGACGATGGATACTTGTATTTTCTCCCAAGATTATTGGAACATTTATTGGAAGATCCGATTCATGAAGATTTACTAAATTCAAGACTTAAACGCCTTGATGCTAGAAATTTAAGTTCAGATGAAACTGCAATAATTGAAAAAATCAAAATTTTAGCTGATGAGATCCGAGCATATAGCGATATGCTTAAAACAAAAAATTGCTAATCCCCTGATATGATTCTGTAAAAAAACAGTGATATAGCGCTTTTTTTGGCAGTCAAGATTTTTCAAACATACCAAAGGTTTTGGATCACCAAAATTCTTTAGATACTCATTTTACTCAAGCCTAAAATTCTGCCACTTTCGTTATTACCCGATATTGCATATTAGGCTATGCAGCCCAAACTTTGGCTAAATTGTGTCTTTCGGCTATAAATAAAACCCCGGAGATCTTGATTGATTTCATCAGCTAATCCAAAAGAAAATGACACAAGAGAAATTTTAAATTAGTCTATCTTCAACAAGAACCCGGCAATT
>JARRKS010000355.1:0-3780 GCA_037387865.1 Flavobacteriaceae bacterium | reverse complement strand
TTTATTAGTTGCACCAATGCCAACCGCCAGTACATCTCAAATATTGGGTAATAATGAGTGTTTTGAACCTTATACTTCCAATATTTACACACGTCGTGTTTTGTCTGGAGAGTTTATAGTGGTGAATAAGCATTTGCTTGAGGATTTGGTGGAATTAGGTCTTTGGAACGATGGTATAAAGCAAGATATCATGAGAGCCAATGGCTCTGTTCAAGGGATTGACGTGATTCCTCAAGAGATTAAGGAGCTTTACAAAACCGTTTGGGAACTAAGTATGAAAGATATTATAGACATGTCTCGCCATCGTGGTTATTTTATTGACCAATCACAGTCATTAAATTTATTTATGGAAGGTGCAACGATGGCCAAATTGACATCTATGCATTTTTATGCATGGAAGAGCGGTCTTAAAACGGGAATGTATTATTTACGGACTAAGAGTGCCGTTGATGCCATTAAATTTACATTGGATAATACCAAAAAAGAAGAGCCTACAGCCGAGGTTGTTGAAGTTGATGAAACCGTTGTCATACAACAAAAGCTTCAAGCTGCAAAAACCGCAGCTAAATTTGCTCAACAACAATCTGCTGAAGTAGAACCTATGACTGCTGAAGAGATGAAAGCCTTGATCGCCCAATCTAAAGCTTCAGGGGGTGATGATTGCTTAATGTGTGGTTCGTAATAGTGTTTAAGTGTTAACTGAAAAGCATCTCTGAAGAGATGCTTTTCTACTTTTCAAGGGTATCTGTTCCCAAATATTTGTCCTCTTTATTGGTATACCATGCCCTAACTTTTGGCATTTTTATACCATCAATGACTTCTGCGTCAGAAAGTAATATGTATTCTCCGTCATTTTTGGCCTCATCATGATAAAACTGATAAATTTCCAGGGCATAAGATTTTGGATTAAAATAAAAATACCAAACATCAGTTCCAACCCCTTTTTCATAGGTGACTCTTAATACCAGATATTTTTTTCCTTTAAATATTTTATCCTCTACTTTTTGTTGAACAATGGTTCCGGGGTCCTTAAGTTTCATAGGTAAACCATACAGATATGTATAATAGTTTTTATACATATTTGCTCTTTCACAACTTAACTTATGGGCTTTCAGTTCATCATCGGTAAGTTGCGTTTGACCATTTAGTGCCAAACGGCATTTGCCATTATCTACGGTAAATTCGGTTGTGGTTCCATTCTTGGTTGCCACAACTTGAAAATAATGTTCCGGTAGATTTATTGTGATTTTACTCATCCTATCAGATCCTTCTGGAGTCGGTGGTGGTTCCATCCTTGGTTGCCGCAACTTGAAAATAATGTTCGGGTAGATTTATAGTGATTTTACTCATCCTATCAGATCCGTCTGGTGTTGTCATGGTAATATTTAAAACGTTATTGAAGGTACTCCAGTGCTTATTTGGGTCATGATAAGCAATAGCGTTTTCTAACAATTGATCTCCCGTTATGGATTGACAAAAACCTGTTTTGTACACAATGACAAGGCAGATTAGTATAAGGTTTCTCATTGTTGCGATTTAAACTTCGAATATACAAAACAAAAAGCCACTTGAATAAAGTGGCTTTTTAATAATTGTTTATCAAATTTTACTTTGAATCTGGTATGACAGCAGGCTTAACAGAGCTGTCATGCGCATTATAATATTCTTCCAACAGGTTCATAGTAGCATGCAATAGGTCTTTAGTCTCCAATAAAATACTAAAATATAGGGTTGTATTTTTTGGACTTGATTCCTCGCTTCTGGTACGTTCTACTTGTTTTTGTATTTTATCAGTAACCAAGGTTATGATTTCTTTTTTTCTATTTAAAATAATTCCGATTTGCTCAAAAGATCTTGATTCAAAAGCATTTTTGGTATTATTAAATAACACTTCAAAACGTTCATCTACTTCTTTTAACTCTTTAATTTGACTGAACTTGAGCTTTTTGTGATTATTGTTAACATGCTTATGGCTAACTTTGGAAATATACTCCAAAGATTGGATCATATCTTGTAAGTAACCTAAAATATGAATGTAAAAGTTACTTGCAGCAACACTCGATTCATCCAAATTTTTGATAAAGTAAAAAATATTGTCTCTTAATTCATCAATTTCTTCCGATAATTTAACAACCTGTTTCTTGTTCTTTTTCAGTAATGTCAAATCTTGTAGTGACAATCCATTTATAGCGTTCGTATAGATTTTATTTCCACGCTTTACAACATTTGCGATGTTTTTAGCGCTTTCATGAATAACGCCTTGTATTGAACTACTTTCGGCTTTTGTTAGGCTGTCTTCCGCTTTAGTTTCGTTTGATTTCTTTTTATGTGAGATATAGTTTCTAACTAATAACATTGTCGCAATCAGTAACAAAACAGGAACCATGACTTCAACATTCCAGTTTAATAAATAGGCTATAATTGCAGCCGATACAAACGCAATAAATGCTGTGAAGAACCAACCTCCAATAACATTTAAAACTCCGGCTACTCTATACACTGCGCTTTCTGAACCCCATGCTCTATCTGCCAAAGAGGTACCCATAGCCACCATAAAGGTTACATAAGTTGTAGACAATGGCAATTTCATAGATGTTGCTATTGAAATTAGTACTGCAGCAACCATCAGGTTTACAGCAGCTCTAACCATATCAAAAGCTGGCAATTCATAATTTTTATCTTTTGAGAGCTCAATAACTGGTTTTTCAAATTGTTTTTCAATTTTTGACTGCCATGAATTTGGTAAAATATACGCTGTTATTTGAGAAGAAAGTACAGCAAATCTAACGAAACTACGTGATAAAAAGTTGGGTTGAAAACGCTCTTTACTGTCACCTTCTCTTGATAAGTTTATTTCGGTTTGGGTAACATTTTTGGCCTTTTTAGAAAACCATAATGTTGCAACCATAACAAAACCTGAAATTACTAGTAATATTGTTGGAGTGGGAACTTTTGATGCCAAAACTTCCATACTGAAAGAATCTGCCGCTATACCTGAAGCGGTCCAAGCTTCATAAGATTGCCATGCAGCTATAGGCACTCCAATAAAATTTACTAAATCATTACCTGCAAAAGCTAAAGCTAAAGCAAAAGTACCAACCAAAATAATAATCTTATATATATTGGATTTGGTGAATTTTATAAGGGTGTAGGATAATAAGGACCAAAACACAAAACTTAAAAGAACAATTCTTAATAAGTGAATTTCCAAATATTCTTTAATGGTGAGTCCTTCAATGGCATCAAAACTTTCACCTGCAAAAGAGGTTCCGCCAATACCTTTCATAAAAATAAAGTAAGTAATGCTTGTTATTGCAATACCTCCAAAAAATGCGCCTACCCATTTGGCTTTACTTTCAAATTTATAGGACAATAATAATCTAGACACCCATTGTACAAAGGCACCAACAGAAAAAGCGATTATTACCGAGAGCAAAATGCCAACTATAATTGCTGAAGCTTTTGAGGTATTTATATAATTCACTATATCTGAAAAGTTTCCTCCATCATGCCCAATTTTAATTAAAGACATTGCTACAGCAGCTCCTAACAATTCAAACACAATTGAAACGGTTGTTGAAGTTGGCATCGCAATGGTATTGAAAAAATCTAACAATAAAATATCGGTAATCATTACCGCCATGAAAATGATCATGATTTCATTAAACATAAATTCTCCAGGATTAAAAATACCCTTTCTGGCAACTTCCATTAAACCGCTAGAGAATATGGCTCCAAGAGCAATACCTAAACTGGCAACAATCATTATGGTTTTAAATG
>JARRKS010000354.1:0-2505 GCA_037387865.1 Flavobacteriaceae bacterium | reverse complement strand
TCTTTTACTATCTCCCAGACTCCGCTGAAACCTTCTGCGTCTTCAATCTTTGTACAATATTGTTTAACATATGGCAACTTTTTTTCTGTCTTCTGATTTTTGTCTCTTACAAGGCGGTCTGGCTGAAATTCTGCTGAAAAAAATTTTGCGTTTTTCATTATTACCGTCTAGTAACTTATTGTTATTTATACATATCGAAAAATTTCGTGGGCGTTAGTTCTGTGCTTGGTGTTAATAGGACCATAAAAATTTTGAAAAGATTATCAAGATGTAATAAAAAAAGAGAAAATGTGGTTGAAGTCTATTTATCAACCATTACAATTTCGGCAATTGGTGCATTCTTTTTAACTGAGGCTATACCGTTTTTGCATGAAGCCTCTGATTCGTAAGCTTCGCTTGTAGCTATTGTTTCTCCATTGGCTGCCTTGAGTCTCCATCTACATTTGCCTGCTTTATCGGTGTACATTTCAAATTTTGGTGCCATTTGAATCACATAAAAATATTTATGTTATCGGATGATAATCAATATTTTGGTTTCATTTTTTCTGTTCTTCATTTATTATTATTTATTTGAATTCTTCCGATTTCTATTCCATTATGGCCATTTTTACCATTGTTAAAATTATTAAGTTTGATTGGTTCCGGAATTATTATTTCTAAAGATTTCTCTCCGACTTCTGTTTCGACTTTAATTTTTAATAATTCTTCAAATAATGTAGTATAATATGCGTTGAGAAAAATGCTCCATTTCTTGCCAAGGTTATGACGTAAAAGCAAATTTAATTTCCCGTTTGCTTTATAGCGTTGTAATTGAAACCAATTAGAGTGTTGTCCCACTCTTTTTTCCATAGCAAACAAAACATTCTCTAAATTTGGTGTCATCTTATTTAAAAAAAGTCCATGTTTAGGTACAAAAGAACCTGCAATGGCTCCTTCTCCAAATATGAAATCTTCTGCCATTCCGTCAAGCCATCCTTTAACCATTTCGCAGGGAATTATTAAACATGGAAATGATTCTATAAGCCTGTAAGTGGTCACATATTTTTCAATAATTTGATTTATAAGAGAATTCATGCTGACCCCCTGTTTTTTTGCTTCTTCTCTTATAATCTCGTCATTTTCGTTACTGGTTCTAATTGTTCGAATAACATTTGCCATATAATATACCCCAATGCATTCACGTCTTTATTGTTTAAAAAATTTTGCCAATTCAACATGATGCTTGTATGAGTAAAAAACAGAATCTGTGTTTTCCGTTTAGCCTTGCCCAAATCTTCTGAAAGGCGGTCTTTAGTTTGTTGTATGATTTTAATAATTTGTTGTAAATAAATCAAAAAGCTATTTTTATTCATATACCCCTAGAAGCGATAAAATCTTACTTAGTTATGCCTATCAATTTTACACACATATATACAAATTTGTCGTTAACATAATGGCTCCAAGATCAGTTCTACTTAAAGAATGGCTGCAAAATTTTGCATGAAGCATATTTAGTTAAAATGGAACTATTTTATGTTAACTTTGGTGAAATCTCCGATTATTAATGGTGTTAGTTGTTTCTTAGAAAGTTCACGGTTTATCTGTAATGCTATAAACTCTGTCAAGTCATCAGTTGCAACCCGTTGTGGTCCTCTTTCGTGCCTGATTCTCAGTTCCAAACCGTTTCTTTGGAAAATGAAACGCAAAAGATGATAATCAAATTTCAGTGGAGTCCTTTTATTATCTTTCATGATGTTGTGGTATCTTACTGTAAAGAAAAAATCTAAAGTTTCTAACTCATTTTCGGCAATGCTTCTTGTACATCGCTCTAGTTCCTTGTTATCTAAAAAGTTGAAATCAAAATCTTCAGCAACGCCGAATTCGAAACCGACTTCATAGTTCTGTTTTAGATAAGGAGTTACGGACCCCAAATTGTAGGTTTCATTATTCAGTTGGTGAAGTGCATTAAGGATTACCTGCTGTAAACTTTTTGTTGAGTTTTGATATTCAAAAAATGCTATTCCATGAATGTTCTCTGGGAAATTTTTGTAATTCCCAAGCAACCAAAACGCCTAGTCCTTAAACCTTAAGTTGGTTTTTTCATTTTTTGTATCTTTTCAAGGTTTTCGAGAAGAATTGAAAGGCTTGTTCCAATTGTACCTAATTTTTCTGGGTCAGTTTCTTCTACTAGTTGTTTCTCTAAACCTTGGATTTTGGTTAAAAGTGTTGTTTCTAGCGTAGAAGAAACAGGTGTTTCCTGGGTCTGCAGTTCGTTTTCTCCTTCTTTTGCAATTTTTACTGGTTTTTGGCAGCTAACGCACCATAGGCCTTTGTTTTTTATTTTAAATAATGGTGAAAAACATGCAGGGCATGAAAGTCCTGTGAGGGTGGAGCCTTGTCTAAGTTGGTCTGCCATTTTTTTGATGTTTTCGGAATCTTTTGACATTTAAAATCCTTCTCAATAAACTTTGGTATTAGACCATATATTCTTGGTGCTGTTAACTAATTATGTTGCCTGTTTTGCTT
>JARRKS010000353.1:0-2505 GCA_037387865.1 Flavobacteriaceae bacterium | reverse complement strand
TGTTTTATTTGAAATATTTAAGACATTTTCTGAACCACCAATATCAATTTCTGTTTCATTTTTTCGGTTTCGCACACGGTTAAAAGTACAAGCCAGATGAATGACATTAGAAGGCTGTTCCTTTTTAAAAATATTATGTAATTTTTGTTCTTCCGTAATAGAGCATTGGTAATATCTAAACAGAGGATTGAATGAATAATCCAAATTTTCAGATAAATCAATACCAATAACAGAAATATTTTTTGAGATTAAATGTTTTGTAATAATCTTTCCAAGCTTGCCAGCAGCTCCTGTAATTAAGACTTTCATTATTTACATTTTGGTTGTAAAATACTTTCTAATTAAATTTTATAAGAAAAGAAAATTAGCAAGTAATAAATTTAGTATTAAAAGTAAATTTCAAAAATGATATATATCATATAATAAATCCATAGTAAGTTGTAGTTTGAATGTTTATAAAATAAAGCCACAAGTAATAGATTTTTTAAACATGAATTCAAATATATTAGAACTACTGCGTTGCCCCGAATGTCAAGAAACACTTGAATTAAGAGAAAACAATTCGGTTAACAACGAGTTTTTACTCCATTGTAAAATTTGTTCAAAAAATTTTTTAGGAAATGAAAATCTAATTGATTTTTTAGGAAGCAAAAATTTGAAATTTAATGGAAAATGGGAGAAAATGATACGTTCAATGTATGCAAAATTTTATACTCCTGCAACCAACGCTATGTTTCTTTTTTGTGGTGGAGTTAAAAGGGCCAAAAGGGAAGTATTGGAACACATTGAGGTAAAAGACAATCAAAAGATTTTGGAAACGGGTGTTGGGGCTGCCGAAAATTTTTATTTATTGAATAAAAAGGCTAATAATTTAGAGTTTTATGGGAATGATATTCAAAATCAAATGCTAATTCATTCTGTAAGAAATCTTAAGAAATGGAAAATAAAAGCAAATCTTTATAGATCAGATGCTCAATTCTTGCCTTTCAAGGATGAGTCATTTGACGTGGTCTTTCATTTGGGTTCAATCAATTTGTTTCCTGATAAAAAGAAAGCAATTGATGAAATGATTAGAGTTGCAAAACCAGGAACAAAAATTGTTATTGCTGATGAATCTCAAAAAGCAGAAAAGTTGATGAGTATTTTTACTGGTGTGAAATCGGATGCCAAGCCTCCTATTGACTTGATTCCAAAAGGTATGATAGAACCTAGATTTCAGACAATTTGGAGAGGTTATGGTTATCTAATCGAATTTCAAAAACCATTTAATAAATCAAAAAAATCCATAAAGCAAGAAAATAATTCTAAAGTTGTGGATTTAAACCTGGCTTAATTTGAAACTTATAAGATTTTTTTCATAGTATCTTGATTCTTAAAAATTTTGTGTTTTATTTATTTAAACTTTCTGTTACATCACTGAACATTGTACGGTATAAAATAAAAACTTTAGGTATTTTAAAATGCCGTGTTTTTATACTACAGAAATTCCTTTATTATTCATGTTCCAGACTACAATGGTAGAGCCATTGGTTTTATAATGAAAGTATCTCCCTAAATAGATTTTAGCTTTGATTTTCATGATTTGGATTTAAAACGAGAGTAGAATGATTAGTATCTTTAAATCGTTATTCTGCATTCTCTTTTAAAGCTTCAAGCGCCTTTTCAATTCTTCTTAACACAACATATTTTAAGTCTCCCCATTTGAATTGAAGAACATGAAGTCTTGATGAAAGCAGATACTTTAATTTACCATCTGTACTTATTTTTTGTAATAGAGTATTGGTAACCTCATCATCCCAAGAACCAATATCATCTTTTATTTGGTTTAAACTGAATAGATCTTGATATTCGTCAGAGACATGTTCATTGATAAGAGATATTATTTCATTTTCTGTCATTGCATGGTCTGAAAGTCTCTTGGTGCTCATAGAGTAAGCTACGTTTAAATGATTTACTACCCATTTGGGTTTAATAATTGACAATGTTCCATCATTCAGGGCACTTCTGTAAACATCATCTCTTGGGTTATAATGAATTTTGAAAGTGAATAAAAAGTTTAGCGGATTCAATGGAACGCCCAATGAATTTGTAAAACTTAAAACACTATCCATTTTAATATCTTTGGTATTGATTACATACTTAATTAGTTTTTGCTGACTTTCCATATCATTCACACGTTTTTCCACATACCATTTTATGCCTTCTAATTCAGCTATTAAACTTTTTGATAGCTCTTCTGCATCATGTTGTTCTTTTCTTTCGTTATTCCAGTTGTTGACCTGTAGGGCAATTAAAATTCCAATAACCACAAGAATAATTTCGCCAATAGCATAAACAAGGTATTGACTTAATTTGCTTTCAGAGAGTAATCTTTGGCGAATTTTGTTAAAGAATTTTATCATTGGTTAATGGTTGGTCATAAAGAAGACAATGTTAAGCTAATCGTAGTTAAACGAAATTCAATTATTATTTAAGTAATCCAAATAGTAAATTTAACATGCTACC